>DASQHH010000327.1:0-2152 GCA_035632195.1 Vicinamibacterales bacterium | reverse complement strand
GGCGTGCGGCTTCTCGCTCGTCCTCTAACGGATTCTGGTAGTCATGACGGAACGGAACATGTTTCCGGCGTCGGTGTCGAATGCTGGCGTGGACGTGATGGTCGCAGTGTGGAACCACGAGACGCGGGCCGACTCGCTGGCGCTGGCCGCAGAACTGCGCAAGGGCGGCCTCCGCGTCGACGTATATCCGGAAGCAGATAAACTGGGCAAGCAGTTCAAGTACGCCTCCTCGCGCCGGGTGCCCTGGGTGGCGATTGTCGGCGACGACGAGCGCGGGCGCGGCGAAGTGGCGATCAAAGACCTGCAGAGCGGCGATCAGACTGCGGTGAAGCGGTCCGAGGCCGCGGTATACGTAACAGCGAAACTCAATGGCTGAAGCGCTCGGAGAATTGACGCGCACGCACACGTGCGGTGCGCTGCGGGCTGAAGACGTCGGGGCGGAAGCGGTGCTGCTCGGGTGGGTACACCGGATCCGCGACCTCGGCGGCGTGACGTTCATCGACGTCCGGGACCGCGCCGGGGTGTCGCAGGTCGTCGTCCGGGAGAACGACGCGCTGATGGCCGTCGCGAAGAGGCTACGCAGCGAATTCGTCATCGGCGTCAGCGGCGTCGTGCAGCGGCGCTCCGAGGACACCATCAACGCGAAGCTCTCGACGGGCGACGTCGAAGTGCTCGCGCGCGAGATCCGGATTCTCAACGAGGCCAAGACGCCGCCGTTCCAGATTGCCGAGGATTCCCCCGTCTCGGAAGACGTCCGGCTGAAGTACCGCTATCTCGATCTTCGGCGGCCGCGCCTGCAGCACAACATCGGCCTGCGCCACAGGCTGATGATGGCAGTCCGGCGGTACTTCGACGCGAACGGCTTCTGGGAGATCGAGACGCCGATCCTGACGAAATCGACGCCCGAGGGGGCGCGCGACTTCCTCGTGCCAAGCCGCGTGCATGCGGGCGAGTTCTACGCGCTGCCGCAGTCGCCGCAGATCTTCAAGCAGATCCTGATGATCTCGGGGATGGACCGGTACTTCCAGATCGTCCGCTGCTTCCGCGACGAGGACCAGCGCGCCGACCGCCAGCTGGAGTTCACGCAGATCGACGTCGAGCTGTCATTCGCGCGGCCCGACATCGTCTACGGGCTGATCGAACCGCTGATGCTGACGATCGGCCACGAGGTTGGCCGCGACTTCCGGGGTCCGTTCCGTCGGATGCCGTACGCCGAAGCGATCGCGAGGTACGGCTCCGACAAGCCGGACCTGCGGTTCGGGATGGAGATTCACGATCTCTCGGAGGTGTTCAAGGACGCCGAGTTCCGCGTGTTCAAGGACATTGTCGCCAAGGGCGGCACCGTCCGCGGACTCGCGGTGCCCGGCGGGAACAAGTACACGCGCAACCAGATCGACACGCTGGTGGATCAGGCGAAACAGATGGGATTCAGCGGCCTGATCTGGGTCCGCCCGGGCGAGCCGCCGCTGTCGTCGGTGAAGGCGCTCGGCGAGGCGACGCTCAAGACGGCGCTCGCACGCTCCGGCGCGTCGAAAGACGACCTGCTGCTGCTGTCGGCCGGGGCGGCCGACGCGAACTCCAAGCTGCTCGGTCAGCTTCGACTCGCGATCGGAAAGAAGGACAACCTGATCGACGCCGAGGCGATGGAATTTCTCTGGGTGGAGCAGTTCCCGCTGCTCGAATACAACGAGGAGGACGGCCGGTGGTACGCGATGCACCATCCGTTCACCTCACCGCTCGACGAGGACGTCGACAAGCTCGAGTCGGAGCCCGGCTCGGTGCGCGCGAAGGCGTACGACCTCGTGTTGAACGGATCGGAGATCGGCGGCGGCAGCATCCGCATCCACGACCAGGCGATGCAGTCCCGCATGTTCCGGCGGCTCGGCATCACGGACGAGGAGGCGAAGCTGCGCTTCGGCTTCTTCCTCGACGCGCTCGCGTTCGGCACCCCGCCGCACGGCGGCATCGCGCTCGGCGTCGATCGCATCGTCGCGATTCTGTGCGGCGAGGCGTCCATTCGCGAGGTCATCGCGTTCCCGAAGACGGCGAACGCCGTGGACCTCATGTCGGATGCACCCTCGCCGGTCGACGAGAAACAACTGCGCGAGCTGCACTTGAAAATCTCCGGGTGAGGGCGGTATAATAGTTTCGT
>DASQHH010000326.1:0-2141 GCA_035632195.1 Vicinamibacterales bacterium | reverse complement strand
TCGTCTGCGCCCCCATCGTGTCGGCGCAGACCGCGGACGAAGTGCTCGAGAAGTCCGTGGCCGCGCAGGGCGGCCGCACCGCGCTGACGAAGATCCGGTCGCGGACGACGAGCGGGACGATCGCGCTGCAGACGCCGGGCGGCGAGATTTCGGGATCGATCGACGTCTATAACAAGACGCCGAACAAGACGCGGTCGGTCATCAAGGTGGACCTGTCGCAGTTCGGCGCCGGCAACGTCGCCATCGACCAGCGCTTCGACGGAACCAGCGGCTACGTGATCGATCCGCTGCAGGGCAACCGCGACCTGGCCGGCGGTCAGCTCGAGAACCTGAAGAACGGCTCCTTCCCGTCGGCATTCCTCGATTACAAGGAGCGCGGCGCGACGGCCACGCTGCTGCCGAAGGCGCAGGTGCTCGGCAAGGAGGCCTTCGTGGTGCAGCTGGCGCCGAAGACCGGGCCGTCGGTCAAGAACTACATCGACGCCGACAGCTACATGGTCGTGCGGACGGTCGTGACGGTCAACGTCGCGGAACTGAATCAGGACGTCGAGAGCACCGTCGATTTCTCGGACTTCAAGAGCGTCGACGGCGTGAAGGTGCCGTTCACCATCCGCCTCTCGAGCGCCGTGCAGAACTACACCGTCACGCTGTCGAAGGTCGAGCACAACGCCGAGCTCGACGAGGCGATGTTCAAGAAGCCGTAGCTCCGTCCATGGCCATGCCTCGCGACGGACGCCGCGCAACGATCGTCCAGGACGTGCTGAAGGATCTCGCCTACGCCGCGCGGACGTTCGTGAAGTCGCCGGGATTCACCCTGACCGCGATCGGCTCGCTGGCGCTCGGCATCGGCGCCAACACCGCGATGTTCACGATCGTCAACGCGTTCCTGCTGAAGCCGCTGCCCTACGACCGGCCCGATCGGCTCGTCGCGCTGACCGAACGCAGCGCGCTCGGCAACGACGGGAAGATGGCGACGGCGCCCGGCAACCTGCTCAACTGGCAGGATTCCGCCACGACGTTCGAATCGATCAGCGGCTACACGACGCAGTCGATGACGCTGTCGCGGGACACGCCGGGGTTCGAGCCCGAGCGCGTGATCGCCTGCGCCTGCTCGGGCAACCTGTTCACCACGCTCGGCGTCGCGCCTCTCGCCGGCCGCGCGTTCCGCCCCGACGACGACCGCACCGGCGCGGCGCGCGTCGTCATCGTCAGCTACGACCTGTGGCAGCGTCAGTTCGACGGCGACTCGAGTCTCGTCGGGCGCGGGATCCGGCTGAACGATCAGGACTACGAAGTGATCGCCGTCATGCCGCGGACATTCGCGTTTCCGAGCCGGACCGTGGACGTGTGGGTACCGCTCGGGCCGACGCTTCCGCCGCCCATCTGGCAGCGCCACGATCTGCACTTCCTGCAGGTGGTCGGCCGCGTGCGGCCGGACGTGCCCGTCGCGCGCGCGATCGCCGAAATCGACAGCATCTCCGCCGCCTACAAGAGCGCGCATCCGAACGAGTCGACGGGCCGCGGCGCCCTGGGCGCGCTCTTTCACGACGCGCTCGTCACGGACGTGCGCACGCCGCTCGTCGTCCTGCTCGCGGCGGTGGTCTGCGTGCTGCTCATCGCGTGCTTCAACCTCGCGAACCTGATGCTCACTCGATCGACCGTCCGCGCGCGCGAGATCGGCATCCGCATCGCGCTCGGCGCGGGACGCGGCCGCATCGTCCGGCAGCTGATCACCGAGAGTGTCGCGCTGGGAGTGCTCGGCGGCGCCGCCGGCCTGATCATCGCCGTGTGGACGGCCAGAGCGGTCGCCGCGCACGCGCCCCGCGCCGATTCGCTGCTGCCGCCGGGCGCGATGCCCATCGATCCGATCGTGTTCGCCTTCGCACTCGGCGTCGCGATCGTCACCGGCGTCGGCGTCGGCCTCATGCCGGCGCTGCGCGGCTCGCGCGGCGACGTGACCCACGAACTGAAGGACGGCGCGCGTTCGGTGACGGCCGCCCGCTCACACGGACGCTTCCGCGCGGTTCTGGTCGCGGCCGAGGTGTCGCTGTCGCTCGTGCTCCTCGTCGCCGCCGGTCTGCTCATCCGCAGCCTCGCGCGCCTGTACGACGTCAAGCCCGGCGTCCGCGTCGACCACACCT
>DASQHH010000325.1:0-1860 GCA_035632195.1 Vicinamibacterales bacterium | reverse complement strand
TCGACGGCGTCCTTCTGGCGGTCGCTCACCTTGTCGCTGACGTAGATCTTCGACCATCCCCGCATCTGGAACGTGACGATGAACGACACGTTCGCGAGATCGACGTCGCCGTAATGTCCCGACTTGATGGCGATGAGGCGGTTGCCTTCGCAGGGGTTGACGTTCGGATCGCCGCCGAAATTGCAGGGACACGCGATCTTGCAGCTGCAGCTTTCAGCGACGGTGGCGGTAATGTGCCAGTTTTCGGCCGCGCGTGGCGGCGTGGTGAGGGAGAGGATGACGAGTGCGGCAGCGAAGAGTGTTCGCATGCCGCACTATAAACCAGATTCAGTCCTGGGTGCGCTGCAGGGTGATGCTTCCGTTGACGGTGGAAATCGTCACGTGCGGTCCGCCCGCGCCGATGGTGCCGCGGATGGACTTTCGATCCATGGACGTCACGCTGACGGGGAAGTCCGATCGGATGTCGCCATTGACGGTGTTGGCGCTCAGGTCGGCGCCGAACGAGCCCGGCAGCTTCAATGTGATGCCGCCGTTGACCGTCTTGAACGATGCCTCCTTCCAGTCTGCCCGGCCCATCGTCACGGAGATCGAGCCGTTGACGGTGTTGGCGACGCCGCGTCCGGTCGTGGTGAGCTTGACCGAGCCGTTGACCGTCTTGACGTCCGCGTCTCCCAGCAGCCCTTCGCCGTCGACGTCGCCGTTGACCGTGCGTCCCATAAACGTGACGCCGGGCGGCACCGAGACGACGAAATGGACCTCGGTGTCGTTGTCGCGAACGTTGTTGTTGCTGCCGCTGATGTCGCAGGTGTTCGGCGCCCTGCCGTCCGGCGCTGGATAGACCGCGCAGATCAGGACGCCGCCCGCGTGCGGGACGACTTCGATTCGGACGTCGTTCGGGTTGTTCCGCCGGGCGGTCTTCGTGGCGGTCACCGTCGCGTCGCCGGAGCCCGCCGTTGCCCGAATCTCGCCGTTGACGCCGCGGATTTCGAGGGTCTGGCCCGACAGCACCAGGCCGTGCCACTGGAAGTCGGTTTGCGCGGCGGCCGGCGACGCCACCAGGGCCGCAAGCACCAGAGCGGAGAATGTGTGCTTCATGGCCGCTTAGACGGGAGCGCGGGCCAGAACGTTCATCCGGAGCGCGGGGCTTTTGCCCCCGGAGCGCGAGGCTTCAGCCGAGCGGCCTGCCCGCCATAACGCGAAGCGCGACGGGCGGGTGTGATTAAATCTGGCCGATGCCACCCCTGTCCGGCCTCCGCGTCATCGATTTGACGCGCGTCGTGGCCGGCCCTTTCTGCACCATGATGCTCGGCGACATGGGTGCCGAGGTGCTGAAGATCGAAGAGCCGCTGCACGGCGACGACACCCGCGCCTGGGCGCCGTATATCGGCGGTGAAGGCAGCTTCTTCCTCGCGCTCAACCGCAGCAAGAAGAGCGTCGGGCTGGACCTGAAGACGCCGGACGGCGCCGCCGCGCTTCGGCAGCTGATTGCGGGCGCCGACGTGCTCATCGAGAACTTCCGGCCCGGCAGCCTCGCCCAGCTCGGCTTCGGCTACGCGGACGCCGCCGCGATCAATCCCCGGCTCATTTACTGCTCGATCACGGGATATGGCCAGACTGGTCCGTGTGCGCAGCTGCCGGGGTACGACGCCGTGATCCAGGGCGAGGCCGGCATCATGGACATGACCGGCTCGCCAGACGGCGACCCGACGCGCGTCGGCGTCGCCATCACCGATTACCTCGCCGGTCTCTACGCCATCCAAGGAATCCTGCTCGCCGTCCTCGATCGGCAGACGAGCGGACTGGGCCAGCACGTCGACATCGCGCTGTTCGAATCGATGCTGTCGGTGCTGCGGCTGCCGC
>DASQHH010000324.1:0-2845 GCA_035632195.1 Vicinamibacterales bacterium | reverse complement strand
CCGCCGCCTGCAGGCGAAGGATTTCCGGGGCACCCTGCTCGGGTTCGTCGACGAAATTCTGTCGCGGCCGCGCGGCCCCGCGCCGCGGGTGGCCTTCGATTTCTGGCCGCAGTTCGACGCAGCCGAACGGCTGGAGGAAATCCGGCTGCTGCGGCCCGCCGCGTTCAAGGCGCTCCCGGAGCGCGAGGCTTCAGCCGAGCGATGATCGTCAACCAGTGGGTTCCCGCCGCGCACCGGGGCGACGCGATCGGGGACAGCGCGAGGCGCGTCCGGTCGATGCTGCGCGCCATGGGCCACGAGTCCGAGCTGTACGCGCTCACGATCGACGACGATCTGCGCGGCGACGTGCGCCCGTTCGCCGATCCGGCGTCGAAGCGCGGGGACCTGACGATCTTCCACTACGCGCTGCCGTCGCCGATGACCGAAGCGTTCGGCTCCCTCGGGTCCGGCCGCGTTCTTCAGTATCACAACGTCACGCCAGCGGCGTACTTCGCGCCGTACGACGCGGCGCTGTTCCGGCTGGCCGCCCTCGGACGCCAGGAGCTGGCGACGCTGAAGGGGCGGGTCGATCTGGCGCTCGGCGACTCCGACTACAACCGGCGCGAGCTCGAGGCGATCGGCTTCACGAAGACCGCCGTGTTCCCGATCGCGGTCGACACCCGTCGCCTCACGGCAGCGGCTCCGCGTCCCGCCCTCGACCGGCTGCTCGACGACGAGTTCGTCAACTTCCTGTTCGTGGGCCGGATTGCGCCGAACAAGCGCATCGAAGATCACATCCGCCTGGCGGAAATCTACAAGCGCAACATCGATTCGCACTACCGCTTCATCTTCGTCGGGCGCTACGACGTGGTGCCACGGTATTATTCGATGATTCGCGCGCTGATGTGCGAGTACCAGATGCTGCCCGATCGGTTCGTCTTCACCGGAGCGGTCCCGGACGAGGATCTCGCCGCGTACTACCGGAGCGCGGCCGTGTACGTGTCGCTCAGCGAGCACGAGGGATTCTGCGTCCCGCTCGTCGAAGCCATGGCGACGGACGTCCCGATCCTGGCGTACGCGGCGGCGGCCGTCCCCGACACGCTCGGCGGCGCCGGACTCCAGTTCGTGCCGAAGGATCTCGAAGTCGCGGCGGAGATGCTGGGCGCGCTCGCGTTCGATGACGACCTGCGCGGCCGCGTCGTCGAAGGCCAGCGGCGCCGGTTGGCCGATTTCAGCGACGCCCGCATCACGCGCGATCTGGCGTCGATCGTCCACTCATTGTCGTGAAAATCGCCTTCATCATTCAACGCTACGGCGCCGAGGTGCTCGGCGGCTCGGAACACCTCTGCCGGCTCGTTGCCGAGCGGCTCGCCGCGTCGCACGAGGTCGACGTGCTGACCACGTGCGCGCGCGACTACGTGACGTGGGCCAACGAATACCCCGAGGGCGCCGATCGCGTGCGCGGCGTCACGATCCGCCGTTTTGCCAGCGCGCGGACCCGCGACATCGCTGCCTTCAACCGCCTGTCCGAGCAGGTGTTCGCCAACGAGAAGCGGACCCGGGCGGACGAAATGGAGTGGCTCAAGCAGCAGGGACCCTGGTGCCCGCCGCTCATCGAGCACCTCCGCCGGAACCAGCAGCAGTACGACGTCCTCGTCTTCTTCACCTATCTCTACGCGACGACCGTCCTCGGCCTCGAAGTGGCGCCGCAGCGCAGCGTGCTCGTGTCGACGGCGCACGACGAGCCGGCGATTCGCCTGGGCATCTTCAAGGACGTGTTCGCGAAGCCGGCGGCGATTGCGTATCTGACGGAGAGCGAACGGACGTTCGTCCACGACCAGTTCCCGGATCGGCCGCTGCTCGAGGAGGTCATCGGCGTCGGCGTCGACCTCCCCCAGTCGCAGCCCTACCCGCGCATGCCGGAACCGGTCGACGAAGACGCCGCGGACGCTTCAGATCCGGCAGGGGAAGCCGACGACGCGGTCCGTACGTATCCGTCGCACCTGCTCTCGCGGGGCGCGGTCTTCCGCAGGCGCCACCGCCTGCACGGACCGATTGCGCTGTACGGCGGCCGGATCGATCCGGGCAAGGGCGTCGAGGAACTGCTGCACTACTTCAGCGAGTACGTGAAGGAAGGCGGCGACGCCACGCTGGTGCTCATGGGCGTGAAGCTGATGCCGCTGCCCGAAGAGCCGTACGTGCGGTTCGCAGGACTCCTGTCCGATCGCGAAAAGGTCCAGGCGCTCGAGGCGGCGACCGTCGTCATGTGTCCGTCGCCGTTCGAGAGCCTGTCGCTCCTCGCGCTCGAGTCGCTCTCGGTCGGCGCGCCCGTCCTGGCCAACGCGCGCAGCGCGGTGCTCGTCGAGCACTGCGTGCGGAGCAACGGCGGCCTGTACTACGCCGACAGGGACGAGTTCGTGGAGTGCCTCAAGCTGCTCGTCGACGACGACCGGCTGCGCGCGGGGCTCGGCCGCAACGGCAGGGACTACGTGCGGAAGAACTACCGCTGGGACGTCGTGCTGGGCAAGTACGAGCGGATCTTCGCCAAGGTCCGCAACGCGCGCTGACGCCGCTGCCCGTTTAGACGACCTTCGTATCTTCGGTTTCTTCGTCGTTCAGAACGGCTGCGGGCGCGCCGACGGGTTCCCCGTGACCGTCGCCGTTGCCGTTCGTACTGCGACGCCGGCGCGGACGGATTTCGTACCGCTTGATCATCTCGTTGAGCGTCGTCGGCTTGATGTGCAGCAGCTCCGCCGCGCGCTTCTGGACGCCGCCCGCCACTTCGAGCGTGGACTCGATCAGGCGCTTCTCGAAATCGGTGATGACGTCTTTGAACGAAATGCCTTCCTGCGGCACGATGAACTGC
>DASQHH010000323.1:0-14185 GCA_035632195.1 Vicinamibacterales bacterium | reverse complement strand
GACGTTGCGGCACCCGATATTGCCGGTCACCTCGGGCTGCCGGATGATCGTCATCTTTCGTGCGACCTCCGGCGGGATATCCCCCAGCGAATCACGGACCGGCACGTCGCTCGCATCGTCGACGACCACGATCGCGCTGACGAGATCCCCGAGCAGCGCCAGCGATCGCAGACAGGCCGTCAGGCGCTGATGGCGGTTTCGGCTATTGATGCCGACCGTGATCGTCCGGCGGTCCTTCGGCGACCCTGCATCCGCGCTCCAGGCCGGCCACTGTCTCCGTATGCGGCGCCATTCGAAGATCGTCGCCCAGCCGACGGCGCGTCTCGCGGCGAGCGTGGGCCGCAGCTTGCCAAACAGGTCGCGGACGATCCACTGCAGCCCGCCCGGGTCGGGTGCTCCGCCCTTCATCTTGAAGTACCGAAGCAGGCGGATCGGCAGCGTCAGCAACGGCAGCGGCAGCGGCTCGTTGTACAGCGCGGCCAGACAATCGTTCCGGATCACATGGCGGATGTAGCGCGAGTGATCCCGGCCTGCCAGCGCGGCCATGTGCACGACCCGGGCGTGCGGCAGGTAGACGACGTGATGACCAGCGCTCAGCAACCGAAGGCAGTACTCTTTTTCCTCTCCATAGAACTCGAACGATTCGCGGTACCCCCCGAGCTGCTGGAAAATCGCGCGCCGCAACAGGTGCGTAAAGCCGATGAAGGACGGCACGTGGCACGTGTAGTCGACTGGCGCCGGCTGCATCCGGGCGTCCCACGGCGATCCCTCGGCGGTCGCCATCGCGAACGCGACGGCGCCGACCGACGGCGAGCCCTGGAGGATCGCGATCGCTTCCCGAACGCCGTCGCCGTCGAGCAGCCACGCATCGTCGTCCATCAGGAGAACGTATTCAGTGGCCGCCTCGCGCATGATGCGGTTCCGGCCGACGATGTAGCCCTCGCGCGCCGACTGGCGCACGACGCGGAGGCGTTCCGCGATCGGCCGTGGGAGGTGGTGCAGCACGTCCTCGGCAGGCGTGTCGCTCGTATCGTCGACGACGATCACGGCGGCGAGCTGATCGAGGACATGCGCGAGCGACGCCACGCATGCCCGGAGCGTGTCCGGCCGATTCCGTGTCACGATCCCGACGGTAATCACGATCGGGCCCTGGCCCGGGCGTACGCATCGAGCGTCAGCGGCGCCGTCCTCGTCCACGTCATGCCCTCGACCCGCGCTCGGGCCGACTCGGCGAGCCGGGTCCGCAACCCTGGATCGTCGAGCAGCCGGTCAATCGCGTCAGCCAGCGCGATGGCGTCACGAGTCGGCACGATGAGTCCGGTCTCTTCGTGATCGACGAGGAACGTGGCGCACCCGACGGGCGTCGCAATCACAGGGAGACGCTGGCTCATCGCCTCGAGCACGACCATCCCGAATCCCTCGTAGGACGACGGCAGCACGAGCAGGTCGTGACTGCGATAGGCGTCGATCACGTCCTCTTCCAGCACGCGGTCGACGACCCTGACGCAGGCGCGCGCCGGCGCCGGAAACGCGGACAGAATCGTGTCTGCCGGAACGCCGCCGCCGAGGACCGTCAGCGGCACCCGCCGGCCGCGCGCGATCAAGGTCGCATAGGCCGCTGTCAGGTAATGGATGCCTTTCATCGCGTCCCACGTGCCGCAGAAGAGGATTCCGCGGCCTCGCGGACTGCCGGCGGGCGGCACGTCGGCGAGAAAGCGGGACGACACGCCGTGCGGAACGAGATCGATCCGCGATTCAGGCTTCCAGCCACGCGACACCGCGTATTCGCGGTCCGCCGCGTTCAAGAGAATCATGCGATCGGCCCAGCGCGCCGCGGCAGCGACCTGCGAAAGGCGGACGGCGGGATACCACACGCGCCTTGTCCACGGTTTCTGCGAAATGCCGGCGTCGTGGTCCTCGAGCATGCGCTGATAATTCAGCTGCTCCAGTCCGTTCGATCGGGCAACGACGGCGGCGGAGAGCATGCCGAGCCGCCGAAGCGCGCCGAGCCACAGACCTTCCGCGCTGGCGACGTCGATGACGTCGTACCTGCCGTTCGTGCGAACGGCGCGACCGACGGCGGCCAGCGCCGCGAGCGGCGCGAGAGCCTGCCGCGCGAAGCGGTTGCGCGGAAACGATCCGAGGTCGTCGGCGAGCAGGACGTCGCACGTATGACCGAGCACCTGGAGCTCTTCCTGGAGCTTGAGCGCGACCTTCGTCGAGCCGAGTCTCGCGTCCCTCGGATAGTCGCCGACCAGGAGGATTCTCACGCTCTCAGCTCTCAGCTCTCAGCTGGAAGATCGTTTCGAGGCGATCGAGATGGGCGTCGAGCGTCATCTCGCGCGCGACCGCGATGGCGCCGCGGCGGAGCGAATCGAGGCGCGACGGATCGCCGAGCACGGAGGCGAGCGCGCCGGCGAACGTGTCGGCGCGCGGCGGACCGGACACCACGACGCCGCTCTGCTCCGGTCGCAGCCATTGCCGGACGCCGCCGACGTCGAAAGCGATGGCCGGGACGCCAAGGGCGGCGGCCTCGAGTCCGACGAGCCCGAACGGCTCGGGCCACGTGCTCGGGAGCGCCAGCAGGGTCGTGGTGCGCACGAGGTTCCAGCGATCGGCGCCTTTCAGCCACCCGGTGAAGGTCGCGTCAACGCCCAGGGTGCCGGCGAGCCGCCGCCAGGGCTCGAGCTGCGGACCATCGCCAATCATGACGGCGCGGACAGGCCGGCCGAGGCGGGCCGACGCGTCGGCGACGGCTCGCAGCAGCAGATCGCCGCCCTTCAGCACGGTCATCCGTCCCATGAACGCCACGGTCGCTGGATTGGAAGCGCCCGTGCCGGATAAAGCTTCCGGGGCCTCCGGGGCCTCGTCATGCGTCGGAAAGAGCGGGTTGACGAAAATCCGATCGGCGGCGATGCCGTTGCGCGTGAATTCGCGCTTCATGTGGTCGCTCGCCACGACGACGGCGCGATAGGCGGGAAAGACATCGCGCTGCGCGCACGCCCATCGATACTGGCCCACGAACTTCGAGACCGTCAGCTCGCCGCAGTGGCGAGGCCCGTACAGGGCGAGGCACGGTCTCCCGAAGACCCGGTCGCAGGGGACGGGCGCGGGAAACCCGTATCGCTTCTGGCCGCCGATGCAGGTGCCGAGGTAGCCGTGCATGAACTTGACGAGCGGCCACCGCGCGGCCATCGCGCGATCCACCTCGAGGCGGTCCATGTTGTGCGAAAAGCAGACGTCGGGACGCCAGACGCCGGCATCGTCGAGCGCGGCATCCACACCCCTCGTGGCAACGCTGAACTGCGGCAGGGAGTACGTCGCATCCGCCGCGAACGGCGCCGGTTTCGCGTCGCGGTGCAGGATCGCGATCGCATGCCCTCGCGCAACGAGGCCGCCCGCAACGCGATCGAGATAGCTCTGAACGCCGCCCGCGTCGCCGAAGCCGTCGTTGGCAATCAGAATCCGCATCAGCGCGGAGCCCGGAGTGCGCGAATCGTGTGCGAGACGTCGAAGCGATCGGTGTAAAGCGCCCGAGCCCGCTCCGACAGCGCGCGCCGTGCGGGTTCGTCGTCGAGGAGCCGCGCGACCGCTGCCGCCATCTGGTCCGGCGCGTCGACCGCGACGAGCGCCACGGCTTCACTCTCTTCCCACAGCCTCTCGGTCAGCCAGCCGGTGGTCGTGACGATCGGACGTCCGTGCGCCAGCGCCGCCATCGCGCTCGTCCGCCGGGTGCTGACGCCGTCGGGGTACGGCTGCATCATCACGTCGCACGCGGCGATGTGATTCGACACGTCCTGCGGGGCCAGCTGGCCGGCGCCTGTGACGCGTCCGTTGAACCGTGGACGGGTCCGCTCGAACTCCCGGGCGACCTCGTCGCTTCGTCGTCCGAGCAGCAGCACCTGCGCACGCGTCCGCTCGAGCAGCACGTCCATGGCGGGATCGACCAGCGATCCGATCGGACCGCCATACGTTCCGAAGTGTCCGACGAGCGGCGATCCGTATGCGTACCGCGCGCGGATGCGCGACACATCGCAGGCTTCTGCGGTCACCGGCACGCCGCTGGGAACAGGCAGCCACGCGACCGGGTGCGCACCGTTCAGCTGTCTCACCAGCGGCTGCCACGCCGGAATGGATACGAACATCCGCTCGGCCGCACGGGCGACCAGGCCAGCCATCATGCGATTGACGATCGCGAGCGCGTTGTGCGCGACGCTGTCGTCCCGGCTGAACGGGTAGGCCACCTCGTGGAACATTACCCACACCGAATCGCTCCGGCGCGAACGGAGCCACCGGCAGAAGGGCAGGTTGGCGCCCCTCCACCCGAAGGCATGAGGGACGTATTGCACGAGCAGCCGCCGCGGACTGCCGGCCAGTGCGCGTGTCAGATGCCGCAGCGATCGCCATCCAAAGTGATCGGGCAGGCGATGGACGGTAACGGAGCCGAGGGCTGCGGGCTGCGGGCTGCACGGAGGCGCCCAGACGGTGACCGAGTCCCCGGCGCGCACGAGCTCCTCGGCGACGAGGCGCGTGTAGTCGCTGACGCCGCCCGGCTGCGGCGGGTACTCGCCCGTGATGACGTGCCACTCGGTCATGAACGGGCTTCGTCGACCTGCCCGACGTTCGCGACGCCGGTGACGGGGCCCATCGTGGTCAGCTCAGGGCGCGGGATCAGACGGAAGCGCACGAGCACGTCCGTGACGCGGCGATCGAGCGGCAGCGTGGCGTACAGCGGACGCATGTACCACGCGTAGAGCGTGCAGAGCACGGCGGCGGCAACCGCGGACGTCCACACGCCGAGGCGCAGGTAGAGCCATCCACCAGCGAACGCCAGCGCCGCGACCGGCATGAACCGCGGCAGCCACGGCGCGATTAGCTCCGTCATCATCCACCGCGGTGTGATTTCCGTGGTGTCCTTCAAGAGCCAGATGCCGGCCGGGAGCGCCGTCGCCACGCTCGCGGCCAGCGAAGCCAGCGCCACGCCGACGAGGCCGAAGCGATGGCCAAGGAACACAGCGAGCGCCGCCTGCAGGACCCCGTTGACGAGGATCACGAAGCCGACCTGGAGACGCTTGCCCAGGACAGCCGCGGATGTGATCAGTCCATGAATGAGGGAAAGGACCAGCAGTCCGACGGCGAGGAGCGTGTTGAGGCGAAGACCGTAGAACATCGTGATCCCGACCCACCGCGTCACGAACGATGGATTGAACATCAGCAGGCCTATCGCGGCCGTCCCGGCAAACAGCAGGTGGAGCCGGAGCATCATCGCCACGACCTCTCGCAGCCGCTTCGGGGGCTGCCGTTCGCCGAACAGCTGCGCAAGCCCGATGTGGCCGGAATCCGGCAACACCCACGCGAGGTTCATCGACACGCCGCTCAACTTCGACGTGCACGCGTACACGGCCACCCATCCGGGGTTCCCGAGGTACGTGATGATGATGCCCGTGCTCGCGCTCAGCATCTGCCAGCCGATATCGCTCAGCCACGATCCGATGCCGTTCGAGAGCAGCGGGCGCAGCTCCGCGCGCGTCGGCGCGATGAGCGCCGGCCGCAGGTCCGGGGCGACCACGCGGACGCGGACCGCGAACGCCGCCATCATCAGGAATGACGGCGCCGCGGACGCGATGGCCAGCGCGTACAAGCCGTAACCGTTCATCAGCAGCACGACGGTCAGCACGATGTTCAGCACGCCTTTCAGGATGGCAATCGTCCCGATGAACGTGGCGTCCTGAATGCTGTTGAGCGCGTGATGAAACACGCCGAGCGGCGAGTAGAGCAAGTACATGCCGACCGAGAGCGCGAGCGGCGGGCCCACGACGGCGACGTCGGCCGGCGTCAGAAAGAGGCGCGACGGCAGCACGCGCCACGCCATCGCGAGAAAACCGGCTGTGACCGCGGACACCAGAACGCCAATCCACAGTCCGTGCGACATCAGGCGCCGCATCGCCGGCCGATCGCCGCGGCCGTGCGCCTCTGCGAACAGCCACGGCAGCACCGACAGGACACCGAGGTCCAGCATCCCGCCGTAATTGAGCACTTCGCTGCTGGCGAGCCAGAGTCCCCAGTTCCGGGCGCCGACGTACCGCAGCGTCATCGGCGTCAGGACGATGCCCGACACGATCGCCAGCGCGTACTGCGCGTAGACGAACGCGGCGCTGATGACCGCTTTTCGCGCCCGGCTCACGTCAGGCCTTCACCGCGTACGCCTGCAGGTTCAACGCGAACGGAGTGTGGACGCCGCCCGGGAGCCGCGCGGCGAAATACACGCTCAGCCGAAACGCGTTCGACACGGCGGTGCGCAGACCGCCGGCTGGAGGCAGTTCGGGAGCGCCGGCGACGACCGTCACACCGGCGAATCCCGCGCGCTCGAGCGCCAGCCTCAGCGAGTGCGGCGAGAAGTGATTGACGTGCACCAGATTGTCGGCCAGCGACACGCGATGCGTCGACACGCGGGCGAGGATCTGCTCTTTGATGGCCTGACTCGGGCCGCACGGCACCTTCACCGCCATGCAGCCGCCGGGCTCCGTCAGCGCCGCCAGCGTCGTCAGCAGGTCGACCGGCTGCGGAATGTGCTCGAGGACGTCGGTCAGCGTGACCGCGGCGTAGCGGCGGCCCGTCACCGCCAGCTCGCGGGCGTTCAAGTGATGGACGACTGCGCCCGTGCGGCGCGAGGCGTACGCGGCCGTTCGCGGATTCAGTTCGATGCCCTCGACTCTCCAGCTCCGCGCCTGCGCCAGCGAGAGAAAGCGACCCGCGTGCGCGCCGACGTCGAGCAGAGTCCGACCGCTTCGCGACCCGACCCGGCGATCGAGCTCCGCGAGAATGGTCCCGAAAATGAAGTCCTTGTAGGTCGAATCGTATTCGCCGGCGATCCACTCCTCCGACCAGCGCTGCGCGTACATCCGATCGAAGAAGCGTGGCAGCGCCGGAAGCTTTTCGGGCTGGCGGAATCCGCAGTCCGCGCACCGGACGATCCACACGCTCAACCCGCCGTAGGAGAACAGTTCCGCGTCTTCGTGCTCGAACTGAGGGAATTCGAACGGCGCCGGATGGACGCGCGCCAGGCGCCGGCCGCCGCAGATCCAGCACGCCGGCACCGGCTCGAACGACGGCAGCGTGGATGCGACGGCCGTTTTCACGCTGCCGCCTCCGCGGCCGATGCGATTTCCTGCGCCATCGCGTCCCACGTCCGTGCGCGCAGCCGTGCCGAGACCGGCGCCACGGCGGTGCGCCAGTGTTCGAGGCGCGAGCGCCAGCGTGACAACCGGTCCGCCAGTTCTCCCGCGCTGTCGGCGTCGCGCAGGAGGAGGTCGTCGAGCGCCGCCGGATACTGCTCCGCGACGCCGGCCGATGCGGTAACGATCGCCGGGATTCCGCGGCAGAGCGCTTCGTGGACCGCAAGGCCGTACGCCTCGTACCGCGCCGGATGGACGAATCCGTCCATCGCGGCCATCACGGCGGGCACATCGTCGCGAAAGCCGGCGAAGCGGATGCGGTCGGCGATCCCGCACGCTTCCGCGCGCCGCTCCCATGAGTGCAGTTCGCCGCCGCTGCCAACGACGACGAGGTCCGCGTCCCAGGCGCGCGTGCGGCACAACGCCAGCCACGCGTCGAAGACCGTGTCGAACGCTTTCCGGCGATCGCCGAGCGCGCCGACAAAGCCGACGAGCGGCCGATCCGGATGCGCGGCGAGCGCCGTCCGGGCGGCGAGGCGCTCCGAATCGGACACGGGTGAAAAGCGGATCGGATCGCTGCCGTAGTACACGATTCGGATCCGCCCGTCGTCCACGCCGAGGCGCTCCACAACGTCCGCCCTCGTGCGCCGGCTGTTGCAGATGACCAGACGCGCCAATTCGAGAGCGCGGCGCTCCGCCGCGACGTCCCGCCGGTGGGTCAGCATCGACTTCGATCGGCTCGCCAGCGATCCGGCGACCGCAGGTTCGTACGCGGCGTGAAGGTAATGCACCCAGTTGACGGCGGCGAGTTCACAGTTGCCGCCGTTGACGACAGCGCGCGCGCCCTGCGGCTGCAGACGGCGCCACTCCGCGCGGCCGGCGCGCGCCAGCAGCCCCTTGCCCAGCACGTGCCTGCCGAACGGCCGCGCTACACCACGAACGGTGAGGCCTGGCAGCGCCCGCAGATCCGGCCAGGCGCGATGCGTGACGAGCCGTACGGCATCGCCGCGCCGGGAGAGAAACGACGCCAGCGCGTGATTGGCGGCGTCCATGCCGCCGAGCGGCGTGAAATCGCCGGCCACGATCAACCAGGAATGCGGTGAATTCACGAACGCCGCGGACGATTCGCCATTGCGCCGTGGAGACAGCCTTCGAGAAACCAGAACTGCAGACCGGTCGCCGTGCCGAAGGGCACGAAGCTGAAGACCAGCGGCAGCGTGCCGAAGTTGGCGGCAATGACGGCGGCCGCCCAGAGACGATCTTCGGGATCGCGCAGTGTCTGAATGAACTTGAGGTCGTACGCGACAGTCGTGACCAGCGCGATGAAGTACAGAGCCAGCAGGAAGACGCCGCCGTCGAGAATCCACGCGTTCGGCTGCACCTCGGCGAACAACTCGTTCGAGTCGAAAGTCGACGCGCTACCGAAGTAGTACCGCATCATTCCCCAACGCCCGAGACCTGCGCCAAGCGGATACTCCGTCAGCAGATTGGTGAACGCATACTCGACCGCCTGGCCGCGGCTCGCGTAGTAGAGGCTGCGCGGGTCCTCGGCGAAGAGCGACGCGAACCGATCGGACACGTCCGTGCCGCCCAGGGCGACGGCGAACACGAACGAACCGACGACGATGCCGGCGCCGAGACCGACGAACTTGGTCACGCGCGCCTTCTGATTCTGCAGCGCGAGCATCGCGGCGTACGCCGTCATCATCCCGAGCGTGATGACGAACGACACGCGGACGTGACTGAGATAAATGGCCGCGATGCCGGCGCCCGACATCGCGAGCGCGACCAGCCGCTTCCACCATGCCAGCGGTTCGAGAAAGAAAATCAGCCCGAGGAGCGCCGCGATCGTTCCGGCTCCGCAGACGGCGCCGGGGGTGTCGAACAGTCCGGGTGGCCGGATAATCTCCTGGCCATTCGGCCCCGTGTACGTGACCGCGCCCCTCATCGCGTTGGTCGCCGCCGTGCCGCCGGCGTAGAACTCGCTCAGCGTCGGCATCCATCGATTGGGGTCGTACACCTGGAGCACGCCGACGATCGAGTTCAGCCCGTTGCAGATGAGGAGCACGACCAACACGCGGACCAACTGCCGCCGCGTAGTCACGTAACCCCTGGCCCAGAAGAGCGGACAGAAAATCGCGAAGTACAGCATCGTCTGCGCGACGCCCGCCAGCAGGTTGCTCGTGTTCGGATGCGCGATCGAGAGCCCGACGACAAGGAGCGCCATCAGGAGGAATTTCTCGGCGGGATGTTTCCCCTGCTGGCGGCCGCCCTTGCCAAACCACCACAGAACGAAGGCGACGAGACTGATCGCGTACGCGCCGACGCGGAGCGGGAATCGATAGGTCTGGCTGCCGGGAACCAGCAACAGCGCCGGCAGAAGCGTCTGGCTGATCGCGAACCACTCGGCGAAGTTCGAGGGACGGACGTCTTCATGATCCAGCGACGGACCCGACGGTTCCCCGTCGCCATCCTCTGCCGCACGCACTGGCGCGTGCGTCGCGTAGTACGCAGCGAGGTCAGGATGAACGGTTTCAGACATTATCGGAGTGCCCCTCGGCCGTTCCAAACGCCACAGCCGGCCTGGCGATGACGCGATCGAGGACCGCGCCGAGTCCAGCTGCGTAGGCGGCTGGAAACGCACGTTCGCGGATTCGGGCGCGCGCCGCGGCTCCCAGGCTGCAGCGCAAGTCCGCCGAACCGACCAGCGTCCTCATGGCGCTGACCAGCGCCCCCCGATCGTCGGGGGGTACGGTCAGTCCCGTCCGGTTATCGACGATGATTTCCGGGATGGCATTGATCGCCGTGCCGATCGCGGGGATGCCGGCTGCCGCCGCCTCCTCGAACACGATGCCGAAGGCTTCGTTGCGGCTCGGCATCACGAACACGTCGGCATCCCGCCAGAGATCGAACCAGGTCGACGTAAAGACGCGAACGCCGCGCACGATGCGGACCCCGGGCGGCAGCGACGCCCGCGCCACCGGCCAGTCGGTCGCAAGGTCGAGCGTGGCCCGATCGCCGAAGTCCGCGTCGCGCCAGGCATCGAGGAGATCGAACCCGCCCTTGCGGACGAAGTCGCCGCCCATGAACAGCATGCGGACCGGCGGAGGCGGGGTCCGCCGGGAGCGTGTGACTCGCTCTTCCATCCAGCGATCGTCGAACACGTCGCGAATGGGATACGGCAGGACGTGAATCCGATCGGCGCACTCGGGCTGCAGGTCCGCAAGGTCTCGCGCGGCCCAGTCCGACGTCGCGACGATCGCGCGCGCACGGCGGAAGACGGCGCGGTCGTGCGCGATGTTCGCATCGTACGAACGGCGCGAGGCCGGCGACGTCATCTCGGCGGCGGCAAGCCGGGACGTCGCGTCGATCGAGACGATGGTCGGCGTCCGCGCCATGCGCGCCAGGCTCGCATAGGCGGCGGCCTGCGTGTGAAAGTGCAGGAGGTCGAACCGGCCGCCGCGCTCGGCGGCGGCGAGGCGCCGGCGCGCGAGCAGACCGATGTTCAGTTCCTGGCGCCAGCGGCGCCGGTCCAGATTGGCCATCGGGCCGGACGTGGGAAAAACCCGCAGGCTCAGAGCACGGCGGATGGCGCGGTCGCGAATCGTCAGGTTCGCGGACAGATTGATGTGGGCCGCGTCGATCGGCATCAACCGCGTGACGTCCTGCATCGCGTCCGCCATCGCGGCATGGCCGAGAAAGCCCACGTTGACGAAGGCTGCGCGCGGCAGCGCTGACGCAATCGGGGATGGCTTCAGGCGACTCTCAGGCGGTGTACGCTCTCACTCGCCTCAACACCGCAAGACACCCGACCGTGTTCAGCACGGCGAAGCGCGGGTCGGTGAAGATGCGCTCTCTCGCGAACCGGACGCTGCCTTGACCGAGGTCGCCGACGACGTCGTGGAGGGCGATGATGTCCGATGCGCGGGGCGCCCACGCCTCCCAGTCAGCCTGCAGGCCATCGAACGTGTGGTCGGAATCGATGAAGATGAAATCGAACGGGGCGGCCGTCACTCGGGGGTCGCTCGCCGCCTGCCTGCCGGTGGCGCGGAGCCAGACCACCCTCCCGTTCCGAATGCGGCGGACCTCGCCGTGCGCGATCGGACGCTGGTAGCTCAGGCCGAGGCTTCCGCCTGGAAACGGATCGATCGCAAAGAGGACGCCGTCGGGCGCCATCACTTGCCGCAGCAGCTTGGTGGTGCCGCCTTCCCAGACGCCGATCTCCGCCAGGCGCCGTTTGTTCCGCGCGTGCCCGATGAGACATTCCGTCTCACCTGCGCCGGCCCAGGGCGTAATGGCGATCCGGCCCAGCCGCCAGAGCATCAGCCGCTGAAGCGCTCTCATGCAAATTCACCCACGCTTCTGTCCTATGACCATCACGTTGTCCGACAGCCGGCGCGGCGCGAGCCGGGCGACCGCTTGCGGGTAGTGGCACCCGGAGAACGGAAGCCGGCCGTGAAGGCTGTAGTCGATCGCAGTGTCGCGAAGGCCGGCGTCCGCGAACATGCGCTGGAGATCCGATTCGAGCAGCGCCGTCCGGTGCGCGGGATAGTGAGAGTCCTGAAAAGCCGAAAAGCGGCGCTTCGTGATCAGCGTCAACAGGCTCAAGGCGCTCAGCTGGTTCGGCGTCGTGACGACGACCCAGCCGCCGGGCGCAGCCACGGCGGCGAGCGCGCGCACGAACGCCCAGGGACTCTCCAGATGCTCGATGGTTTCGACGGCCGCCACGACGGCGCCGAACGCGGACCCAACAGGCCACGGTCGGACGTCCAGATCGACGGCGTGGAAGTCGCCGGCGACGGGAAACCCGTCGTACCGGACCGCGTCGAGCCCGACATAGCGATCGAACCGGTCCGCGACGACGGGCCAAAGCGATCCGGATCCGCAGCCGACGTCGACCAGCGTGCCGCCCCGGATGCCGCGCGCGGCGAGCGCGGCGCGCACCATCCCGTAAATCGCTTCGTGGCTGGTGCCAAGGCTGAGCCGTGCGCGATCGGCGACGCCGGCTCGAGTCGCGGCCGCCTCCTCACCCGTTAGTGTCACCGGGGGCATGATTCGGCTACCGGCGCCGCCTGGGCGAGCGCGTCGTATATCTTCGGAAGCTGGACGGCCGGATCGCACAATTGCCGGGCGCGCGAGGGGCCTGCGCCGGCAAGACGTCGCCGCAACTCCGGATCGGCGATCAACAGCTGCAGTGTGTCTGCGAGCGCCGGTGCATCACCCGCTGGGACCAGCCGGCCGCAGCGGTCGTTGACGATCTCGAGCGCTCCGCCGATCGCCGTCGCGACGACCGGAAGTCCCGCGGCCAGCGCTTCGATGAAGGCGATGCCAAACGGCTCGGGACCGGTGTTGGGCTGACAGTGGACATCGGCCGCGAACAGCAGCTGGCGAATGTCCTGTCGCTCCCCCAGCCATCGCAGCCGATTGCCGATACCCAGCCGCTCGGCCCGTTCGCGCAACGCCGTGACGTACTCGCGTTCGGGCGCACGCTGCGCGCCGCCCGCAATCCAGCACGTCCAGTCGGCGCGCGACGAGAGGCGGCCGAGAGCATCGATGAGTATCCTGTGTCCCTTCCACGCCTCGAGACGGCTTGTCTGGATGATGACGACCGAGGAATCGTCGGCGCCGAGCGAGCGACGCAGCGACTGGCGCTCGCCCGCCGGCATCGTCACACGCTCGACGTCGACCGGATTCGCGATGACTCGCGTCGGCACCCGAGGATACAGGGCGGTCAGCGCGTTCGCGGTGAAGGCGCTGTTGCAGATGGCGAGGTCCGGCGCGATGCGCTTCGCAATCCGCTCGGTCCAGTGCCGTCCCGTCACCGCGTCGTGCGCCCAGAACACGAGCGGCACCCCGGCGCGCCGGACGACGCCGCCGAAGAACGCCTGCGACCAGGCCGCGTGACAGATAACGCAGTCGAACGGCGTGCGCGCGAGCAGATCCGCGAGCGCGCGCCGCGCGCGACGCACCGCGAGCGGCTGACTCGCCCGCGGCGTCGGAAGACGATGCACGACGATGCCGGCCGCCGCAAGCTCCCGACTCAAGCGTCCGTCGTAGCAGAGCGCGACGCTCGGCTGGCGCTCGTCGCAGAGCCCGCGCCGGCGCGCAAGGGTCACCAGCAGCGTTTCGATGCCGCCGTACAGGTTTCCGGAATAGACGTGCAGGACGTTCATGACCGCGTTGAAACCGCCGCTTCGTACACCGCTATCAGCTCGCGCGCGAGACGGTCGCGGTTGAATGCTCGCTCCGCCGACGCGCGAGCGGCGCGTCCGAGCAGGTCCCGCCGGCCGGCATCGGCAGCGAGCCCGTGAATCGCTGCGGCGATGGCATCCACGTCTCCAGGTGGACACGCCAGGGCGTCGACATCCGGCGTGACCAACTCCGCGGCGCCGCCTGCACGGCTCATGACGACGGCGCGACCGCACGCCATCGCCTCGGCGATGACGAGGCCGAACGGCTCCGGAGCCGTGCTCGCGTGAACGACCACGTCCAGCGCGCGATACACCTCATCTGCCCGACCGACAAACCCGGTAAAGCCCACCCGGCCCTTCAGTCCGAGCTCCTCGACCGAGCGGCGCAGTTCGTCCGTCGTGAGCTGGCTGCCTTCGGTCTGATAGACGGCGCCGCCGACGACATAGCCGCGAACCATGGCGGATTGCCGCGCCAGCGCGCGAAGAAACACGTCGTGGCCCTTCCAGCGCGCGTACGTTGCGACGAGGCCGACACGCACCGTTCCGAGTGCGGCCGGCTCCATGCCGGCAAGCCGATCGAGGTCTGCGCGCGGTCCTTCGGGGGCAAACCGCGCGAGGTCCACAGCGTTGTGCACCGCCGCCACACGCACATCGCCGCCGACGACCGCCCGCACGTCGTCGGCCACGGCACGCGAGTTCGCGACAACGGCCGCGACGCGTGAACGACTCCATCGCAGGAGCCGCCCCGTCAGACGGCGGTTTCCGACGAAATCGTGCACGTGCCAGACGAGCGGCGCGCGGAGACCGGCGCGCGCGGCC
>DASQHH010000322.1:0-2631 GCA_035632195.1 Vicinamibacterales bacterium | reverse complement strand
AGACTTCGTTGTCGATGGTGTCGTGATTGAGTCCGCACGCCGAGGCCTGCGGCGACAGTTCCTCGACGACGAGACCGACGACGTTCAGGCCTCTCAGCTCCGCATCGGGCCGCTGATCGAACTTTTCACTGCTACTGCCGGGGCCCCTGCCACCGGATCCCGAAGCGCCCGCGGGCGGCGACGCCGCCGCTGGTGCGCCCGCTCCCGGAGGAGGCGCGGTTTCCGCCGCGGTTCCCTGGTCGTACACGCGATGCACACGCGTGACGTTCTTGCGCTCGTGAATCTCGGCGTCGACGGTGAGCTGCCTCGGGCTTCCGCCGGCCGAGTAGATGTACTTGAGCTGACGGTTCGCCTCGACGTTGTAGGTGACGACGAGTGCGGCGCCTTCGCGCTGCGCCGTGACGATGATGTCCGGCAGCTTGCTGTCGGTGGCCGACAGCGCTTCCGCGCGGTCGTTGGGATGGAGCGTCCGGGAGCCGCCGGCATCGGTGATTGTGACGGCGTCCGCCGTCTCGACGATCTTGAGGCTCGCGGCCGGATTGCGCAGCTCGGCGTTGAACAGCCGGATGCGCGCCGCGTCCTCCGCGCTCTCGCGCACGGGAGTGATGCCCGCGGGACCGGCCGATCCGCCTCCGCCGCCGCGGCGTCCCCCGCGGCCGCCACCGCCCCGACCGCCTCCACCGCTCGCGCCGTCGGGGGCGCTTGCCGCGGTGACCCAGTCGGCGGTAAAGCCCGGTTCCGGCGGAAACTCGCTGAGCGTCTTGTTCAGCGTCCAGGTCCCGTTGAGTCCAACGTCAGTGCCTTGGGCGGATAACGACGCGTAAAGAAAGACGACGGCGAGGATGACGGGCCCCATTCGTCCACGGTAGCACAGCGGCCGCTTCCGCTCAGACAACCGCGGCCTCCTGGAATCCGTCGAATACGCCATGGGATTCCGCCACGCGCTCCGCCGTCTCTGGAAAGTCCCGGGGTTCAGCGGCGTCGCCGTCCTGACGCTCGCCCTCGGCATCGGCGCCAACGCCGCCGTCTTCGCCATCGTCGACGGCGTGCTGCTGAAGCCGCTGCCTTATCCGGACGCGGACCGGCTCATCGTCCTCGACCACGACGCGCCGGGGCTGAAGTTGAAGAGCGCCGGGAGCGCGCCGTTTCTGCATTTCACGTATCTCGACGAGGCGCGGACGTTCGATCACGTCGGTCTCTGGCGGACCGGAACCGCGAGCGTGACAGGCGCCGGGGACCCTGAGGAAGTGCGCATCGTCAGCGCCAGCGAAGGAGCGCTGCGGTGCCTCGGCGTCGCGCCGATGCTCGGCCGCGCGTTCACCGCGGACGACGACGCGCCGTCATCGCCGGAGACGGTGATGCTGATGGCGGGCTACTGGCGCCAGCGGTTCGGCGGCGATCCGAACGTCGTCGGCCGGCGCGTTGTCCTCGACGGCCGCGCGCGGGACATTATCGGCGTGATGCCGGACGGCTTCCGGTTCCTCGATCGGCCGGCCTCGCTGCTCGTTCCGATGCGGCTCGATCGCGCGCAGACGCGCCTCGGCAACTTCAGCTTCCAGGGCATCGCGCGCCTCAAGGCGGGCGCGACGATCGCGCAGGCGAACGCGGACGCCGCGCGGATGATCCCGCTCGCCATGAAGGCCTTCCCCACGTTCCCCGGCTTCAGCATGAAGGTGTTCGAAGGCGCGCGGCTCGGACCGCAAATCAGGCCGCTCAAGGACGCCGTCGTCGGCGACGTCGGCAGCGTCCTGTGGGTGCTGATGGGGACGATCGGTCTCGTGCTGCTGATTGCGTGCGCCAACGTCGCGAACCTCCTGCTCGTGCGCGCGGACGGACGGCAGCAGGAGCTCGCCATCCGCGCGGCGCTCGGCGCAGGACGCGGGCGGCTCGCGGCCGAGATGCTGATCGAGAGCGTCACGCTCGGCGCTATCGGCGGTGGTCTCGGCCTTGCGATGGCGTTCGCAGCGCTGCGCGCGCTGCGGTGGCTGGCGCCGGCGACGCTGCCGCGATCCGGCGACATCGCGATCGATTGGCGCGTCGTGCTCTTCACGTCGCTGGCGTCCGTCTTCGCCGGGCTGCTCTTCGGGTCCGTCCCGGTTTTCCGCTACGTGCGCGCGAACGTCGTCAACGCGCTGCGCGGAGGAGGCCGGACGCAGAGCACCGGACGCGACCGCAACGTCGCGCGCAGCTCGCTCGTCGTCGTCCAGGTGGCGCTCGCGCTCGTGCTGCTCGTCGGATCCGGTCTGATGATCCGCACGTTCCAGGCGCTGCGCCACGTGCAGCCCGGCTTCACTGCGCCCGGGACGCTGCAGACGTTCCGCGTGTCGATTCCACCGACGCAGGCGCGCGACGAGGCTGCCGTGCGCATGGCCCAGGCGATCGAGGATAAAGTCGCGGCCATTCCCGGCGCGTCGTCCGTCGCGATGACGTCGTTCCTCCCGATGAGCGGATCCGGCTGGCACGATCCGATCTTCACCGGCGACGATCGCGCGGATTCGACGATTCCGCCGCTGCGGACGTATCGGCACATTGCTCCGGGGTATTTCGGCGTGATGCCGGACGGCTTCCGGTTCCTCGATCGGCCGGCCTCGCTGCTCGTTCCGATGCGGCTCGATCGCGCGCAGACGCGCC
>DASQHH010000321.1:0-3247 GCA_035632195.1 Vicinamibacterales bacterium | reverse complement strand
GTCTAAGAATTCCAGAAAGACGAAAGGAGGAGTTCGCCCGCAACAGCGGGTTCGGCCGTCCCGGCGGGTCGTACGCACTTTTTTGAACGGGAATTGTGTCGTAACTCTGCGAACGCTACAGTCTCGGTGTTCATGACGACGCGCGTGAATCGACCGGTATGAGGCGCGGCGTCCGCACCGTCGTCCGATGGACGTCGGGAGCATTCGGTATCGCCGCGTCTGCATACGCGCTCTATGTAACAACGACGTGGGCGCGTTATGGTCATGCCGCACCGCCGCAGCCCGAAGCCACCGATCAGTCCTCGATCGATTCATGCCGAGATATGACATTGCGGAGCGCCACCACATCGGGGTCGCCGCTCCGGCAGACATCACCATCGCAGCCGCACGCGAAATGGACTTGAACCACTCGTGGACTGCGCGGGCTATCTTCAGGGCGCGCGAAATCCTGCTCGGCTCCGAGCCGGACGCGGCGGCACGACCGCGAGGCATCGTGGCGCTGACAACCTCGCTTGGCTGGGGCATCCTGGCGGAACTGCCGTGTCGCGAGCTCGTGATGGGAGCGGTCACACAGCCGTGGAAGGCGGACGTCGTCTTTCGGCGGCTTCCACCGGACGAGTTCGCCGCGTTCAACGAACCTGAATTCGTGACGATCGTCTGGACGCTGCGCGCGGATCCCGTCGACGCGGATCACTCAATCTTCAGAACCGAGACGCGCGCGGTTGCGACAGACGCCGCCGCGCGCGGAAAGTTCCGCCGCTATTGGGCATTCCTGTCGCCGGGGATCATCCTGATCCGTTGGCTGGCGCTCGAGCCGTTGAAGGCTGACGCCGAACGCCGTTGGACTCGTGCGGCGGGAACCGTTCACGATTGCTGACGTCTTGCCTGACCGATTCCGTGGACGTCGAGCGGAACACAGGAGGATTCCCGGAACCGGCCGACCTGGGCATCATGATCAGACCGTCACGCAGGCGTCCCAACGTAGCGGACGATCAGGGTGCGCCAATTCGAGAAATCATAAGGAAGGAGAATGAGCGGGATGGTCGTCATGAGCGGGTCTCCACCAATACCGCAGCAATTGATGCGCCGGACATCAGCAGCGGCAAACTGCCGCCACAACTGGTGTTCGGCTTGCACCTTCGGACGGCGATGACGAGTGCGGAAGCCTTACGGCGGCTCCAGGAGTACGGACCGAACGAGCCGGTCGTCATCGATCGGCTGTCCGGCGTCGTCCAGCTGCTCCGGCTGTTCGGCAACCCGCTCGTTCTCATCCTGCTCGCGGCGAGCGGCATCGCGATCGCCGTCGGGCAGCGCACCGACGCGCTGATCATCAGCACCATCGTGCTCGTCGGCATCGGCATCAATTTCTGGCAGACCTATCGATCGCAGCGGGCGGCGGATCGGCTGCGCGCGTCCGTGGCGCCGACGGCGACCGTCGAGCGCGACGGCGACTGGCGGGAGATTCCGATGCGCACCGTCGTGCCTGGCGACCGTATCCGGCTCGCGGCCGGCGATCTGATCCCCGGCGACGGACAGCTGATCGAATCGCGCGACCTGTCGGTGCACGAAGCGATGCTCACGGGCGAGTCGCTGCCGGTCGACAAGCACGTGCCGGATCCCGTGTTTCTCGGCACTTCCGTCGGCAGCGGCACGGCGATAGCGGTCGTGGCCGAGACGGGCCCGCGAACGCGGTTCGGTGACATCGCGCGCCGCCTGGGCTCGCGCGAGCCGGAGTCGGAATTCGAGCACGGCCTTCGACGCTTCAGTCTCCTCATTCTGCGGACCACGGTCGCGCTCGTGCTGTTCATCCTGCTCGTGGCCCTCGCGCTGCGGCGCGACCCGATCGAGTCGCTGTTGTTCGCCGTCGCACTGGGCGTCGGCCTGACTCCGGAGTTCCTCCCGATGATCGCGTCGGTGACGCTGACGGCGGGTGCCATCCGCATGGCGCGCGAAGGCGTCGTGGTCAAGCGGCTGCCGGCGATCCAGAACTTCGGCAGCATCGACGTCCTGTGCAGCGACAAGACTGGAACGTTGACGCGGGGCGAGCTGACCGTCGATCGCTACATCGACGCGCGCGGCGCGCCGTCGGAGCGCGCGCGAGAGCTGGCCGGCATCAACAGCCGCTTCGAAACGGGCATCCGAAGCCCGCTCGATGCCGCGATCATCAAGGACGCCTGCGCCTGCGAAACGGGACACACGAAGGTGGACGAAATCGCCTTCGACTTCGAGCGGCGCCGCGCGTCGGTCGTCGTCGACGCGCCGGACGGCGGGCGCCTCCTCATCTGCAAGGGCGCGCCCGAACAGCTGGTGCCGCTGGCCTGCGGCGTCGAGACAGGTGCCGCGATCGAACCGCTGGACGATGCGGGCCGGCGCTCGTCCTTGGACCTGCCGAACAGGCTTTGCTCGCAGGGACTGCGCGTCCTGGCCATCGCGTACCGCGAAGTGGATCGCCGCCCCGCCTACAGCCGCGACGACGAGCGCGAGCTGATCCTTTCCGGGTTCGTCGCCTTTTCGGATCCCGTTCTCGAGGATGCGGCCGGCGCCATCGAGGGTCTCCGGCGCGACGGTGTCGCGGTCAAGATTCTGACGGGCGACAACGACCGCGTCGCGCGCCACGTCTGCGGCCTCGTCGGGATCGACGCCGAGGCCGTCGTCACCGGCGAAGAGGTGGCGCAGCTCGACGACGCGGCGCTCGGCCACGTGGCGGAGACGGCGATGGTGTTCGCGCGGATGTCGCCGGCGCAGAAGAACCGCGTCATCGTCGCCCTTCGCCGCCGCGGGCACGTCGTCGGATTCATCGGCGACGGCATCAACGACGCGCCGTCGCTGCACGCGGCCGACATCGGGATCTCGGTGATGAGCGCCACCGACGTCGCGCGGTCGGCCGCCGACGTGATTCTCGGATCATCAGGCCTGCGCGTGCTGCACCGCGGAATCCTCGAGGGACGGCGCGCGTCCGGCAACATGATGAAGTACCTGCTGATGGGGACCAGCTCGAACTTCGGCAACATGTTCAGCATGGCGGCGGCGTCGGTGTTCCTGCCATTCCTGCCGATGCTGCCGACGCAGATCCTGCTCAACAATCTGCTGTACGACGTCGCGCAGATCACGATCCCCAGCGATCGCGTGGACCGTGCCTTTACCGCGCGTCCTCAACGGTGGGACATGCGTCTTATCCGCGATTTCATGCTGCTCGTCGGCCCGGTCAGCTCGATCTTCGACTTCCTGACCTTCAACGTGCTCTTGC
>DASQHH010000320.1:0-2802 GCA_035632195.1 Vicinamibacterales bacterium | reverse complement strand
CGATGCGATTCTGCCTGACCGGCGTTCGGATCGAGCAGGTAATCACGGAGGTAGGTTCCGGACAGATACAACGACGAGCGGATCTCGTTAAGGGTCCGATTCCGGTCGAGAAACTCCTGGCGGATCGCGTTGTTGCTTGTCTCGATTTCGCGCAGTACCTCCATCGTGTCGAGGCCGGCGAACGCCATCAACGTCAGCAGGCCACCAAACCCAGCCAGCAACACGACGCGAATCGGAGAACGGGCACGCTCGGGACCAGCCACGCCCCTCAGTGTATCGTGCGAAGGACATTCGCTTTGCGACCTGCGATCCTATCCAGAGCTGCCGAGTTGAAGTGTGGAGTCGCTCCGGACGCCAATTTGGGCGGGAGCGAAATCGGACGACGCACTCCGGGCCTGCGGCGGCCAAATTACACTGAAGGACGACAACGAGGCCCTGGCCAAGACGCATCAGGGAACCTTCGCGAACTCCACGCGCCGGTTGTTGGCCTTTCCCTCCGGCGTCGTGTTCGGCGCGATCGGCTTCGTGGCGCCGTAGCCCTTCGTCGTCAGCCGCGAACCGTCGATGCCCTGAGCGACCAGCAGCGTCCGGACCGCGTCAGCGCGCGCCTGCGACAGCTGCAGATTCGCCGCAGCATCGCCGTCCGAGTCGGTGTGGCCGCCGACCTCGAGGCGCAGCGACGCATTGGCCTTGAGCATCGCTGCCACCTGCGAAATCGTGCCCATCGACGGCGGCTTCACCGTGGACTTGTTGACGTCGAACAGGATGCCGTGCGAGACGATGCGGCCGTCCTTGGTGAGCTTATCGATGAGCGTCATGCCGTCCCCGGTGGCGATGCGCACGTTCCGGACGATCAGCGGGTCGTCGGGATCGCCGATGCCGCCGAACGCCACCCACTCCGGCTTGATCGCTCCCATGTCGGGCACGACGAGAACGCGGGACGCGTCGTCGTAGACCTTCATCTGGCCGTCTTTGACCGCAATCGCCGCGTGATGCCACTTGTTGGAGAGGGCATCCTCGCCGCCGGGATACGAGGCGCTCAGATCGTTGTCGAAATACCCGGTGCGGACGTCGCCGCCGATCACAATCTCGGCATCGGTGTCGCCGCTGTGGAAGAACACCTGGATGGGATACGCGCCCGGCTTTCCGCCGTAATGGTCGAATTCGACCGTGAAGCGGCTGCCGAGATAATTCGCGCCGTTGATTCGCGGCGAGACCTTGACGTAGTTCCCTTCGGTCAGCGCGAGCACGGGCTCGCCCTGCATCCGGTTGACCACGCCCTGGCCGCTGAGGAGGCGCCAGCGCGCGGGGAACTCGCCGTCGCGATCGGCGCGGAAGTCGTCCTCGAAAACGATGCGATCGCCGGGCACGAAGTCGTAGTTCTGGTACGCCTTGTATTCCTGAGCCCGGATCGCGATCGGCGCGGCGAGCAGCGCCAGAGCGGCGAAGCGGATTGCCCGATTCACGGCAGCGGCCCTCCTGGTCATCGGCGTTCGGCCTCTCGCAGGCGGCGCAGCGCATCCTGCTCGTGCATCTGCAGCGTCCTGACTTCGGTGTTGTAGACGGTTCCAATCCGCCGGCTCGCGTCGGATCGCTCGGCCGGCGAGACGCCGCGCATGCCCGCCAGCTCGCGGCGCCGGCCGTCCCGCGCGCGCGTCATCGCGGTCAGATGCACCCGGTAGTTGTTGACGATCGTGTCGTGCATGCCCTGGCGCGCACCGGGTGACGGCGCCCGCGAGAAATTCAGCTGGTTGACGCGATCCTGGTATTCGTTGACCTGATGCCGGAAGTCTTCGGCCGCGGCGCGGACGAGGACGTCGGCGTCTGCCGCCAGCGCCGTCACAGCGAGCAGGACGGGCATCGACATCGCCAACACGACGGATCGAATACGCATGCGGTTCCCCCTCGTGGGAGGTAACGCCGGAACCGAGGGAAAAACGGCTCAGCGGCCGGGAGCAGCGGATCGCCCCGATGTCAGCCGCGGGATTGGCGCCGACATCAGCGCCAGGGCGACTGCGAACAAGGGCCAGTGGAAGACGGTGGGCAGGGCCGTCCGGACCGCGTCGGCGCCCCTCGGCGCCGCGTGGATCGCGTCCGCCATGAACACGTAGAGCGCGAGCGCGATGCCCGCCGCGCAGAGCCCGTGCGTCCACGAGACCAGAGGCGGGGTGCCGGCGCCCGGACGGGTGACCAGCGTGCCCCAGACGATCATCAGCAGCGCGATGCACACCGGCGCGGCGACCGGCCCCCACCACGGCAGCGGGAGCAGGAACAGGATGTCCCAGTCGAACAGCGATGCCGGCCAGCCGCAGATTGCCTTCAGGAACAGGTAATAGAAGATGTCCCAGACGCCGAACGCAATCGCGGAGTAACCGAGCCGCGCACGCCACGTGCGTCCGGCGATCGCGCCGACGAGCGCCAGCATGACCAGCGTTGCCGCTTCCCGGACGATCTCGACGCGGCCGATCACGGGATCCATCGGTAGCGGGTTGGGCTGATAGGGGATGACGCGGTCCGCCATCACGCGCAGGTAGTACACAGTCGCCGATTCGAGCCACGCCATCGCGATCGCGAACAGCACGACGAGCGACCACTGGCGCGACGCCGGCGAGAGCCTCATCGCGCGGCCGCCTGCCCCGCGCACCTCGCGGCGTCGAACTCTCTGATCCGCCGCTCGACGCGATCGATCACCTCGTCCGGCGTGGACGTCCCGGCGGTGATGCCGACGCCGTCGTGGGCGCCGAACCACTCGGATTGCAGCGCGCTCTCGTCCTGGACGTGATGCACGCGCGCGGAGTCGCG
>DASQHH010000319.1:0-9663 GCA_035632195.1 Vicinamibacterales bacterium | reverse complement strand
CGCCTACGAAGACCTCGCGGGCTATCACGGCCGCATCGAGAAGCCGACGACGACCAGCTTTCACGGCTACGACGTGTACAAGGCGGGCCCGTGGAACCAGGGTCCCGTCCTGCTGCAGACCCTGAACATCCTCGAAGGAGTCGATCTGAAGGCCGCAGGCGCGAATTCGGCCGAGTACATTCACCAGGTTCACGAAGCGCTGAAGCTCGCGTACGACGATCGCAACGCGTATTACGGCGATCCCTCGTTCGTGTCGGTGCCGATGGCGGGGCTCCTGTCGAAGCCGTACGCGGCTGAACGGCGGAAGCTGATCGGCCAGCGGGCGTCGCTCGAACATCGCGTCGGCGATCCCTTCGCATTCGACCGCGAGGTCAAAGCGCCGGCAATTCGATACGTCCCCCACTCGCAGGGCGTGAAGCGATCTACGCCGATCGGTGACACCACGTGCGTCGACGTCGTCGACAAGGACGGCAATCTTTTCAGCGCGACGCCGAGCTCGGGCTGGCTGCTGGGCGGCGCGTTCATCGCAGGCGACACGGGAGTGCCGTTGTCGAACCGGATGCAGATTTTCGATCTCGATCCGCTGAGCCCGAACGTCCTCGCCGGCGGCAAGCGGCCCCGCACGACGCTGACGCCGACGCTGGTGCTGCGCGGCGGCAAGCCGTTCCTCGCCATCAGCACGCCAGGCGGCGACAGCCAGGATCAGCAGATCCTCAACGTCCTTCTCCAGATGTTCGTGTTCGACAAGCCAATCCAGGAAGCGCTCGAGGCTCCGCGCGTCAACTCGCTGCACCCCTTCAGCTCGTTCGACAACCACGACAGCGAACCGGGCGTGCTCGAGATCGAGAGCCGCGTCGGCGAGGGCGTCCGGAATGAACTGATCGCGCGCGGACACAGGCTGCGCGTCCTCGGACCGTACGGGATGAGCACGGGCGTCGTGGCCGTCGGAGTGAACCCGGAGACGGGCACGCTCCGCGGCGGGGCGGACCCGCGCCGCGAGCGCTACATCTTCGGCTGGTGAGATCTGAGGTGTCTCAGACCGGTCTGAGTCACCTCAGACCCGCCTCAGACCTCAAATGTGGGCGCGGACGGTCTCGTGCGCGCGCTTTCCGCCGTTCTCCAGCGACGTCAGCACGATGTCCGCGGTGACGGGTGCGCGCCGGAACGCGTCTTCGCCGATCGCGTCCGCGATCGCGTTCAGAATCGATCCGTAGCCCGCGCCGACCGGCGGCTCGCCGACGCCCCGCGCGCCGACCGGCGTCTCGGGATCGGCGAGCCCGAGCACCTCCGTCGGCATCGTCGCCGGAATATCCAGGATCGTCAGTGGACGATTGTGATGGAACCGCTTGGCCAGCGGCACGCCGTAGTGCTGGTCGTAGACCCAGCGCTGCGTGAGCGCGTGGCCGATGCCGAGGTTGATGCCGCCGAGGATCTGGCCGTGCAGACTCCGGGGATTGACGATCGTTCCCACGTCCGCGACCGCGAGGTAGTCGACGATTCTCGTGTGGCCGGTCTCGACGTCGACCTCGACTTCCGCAAACCCCGCGACGAACGACCAGGTGTCGCCGTCGTGCGGGTAGTTGTCCTTCGCGACGCCCATCAGCCCGAGCCCGGCCAGCGCAGACGCCGACTTCCGTGTGAAGGGATGAATGTCCTCAGGCAGTTCGTGACCGTCGTACTTGCCGCCGATCGCAAGGGCGCGCTGCGCCGCCTGCACGTACGTCAGGCCGCGCGACGGGTTGTCGCGGCGGTGCACCCGCTCGCCGGAAAGGACATAGTCTTCGGGCCTGCCGCCGAGATCCTTCGCCGCGATCTCCTGCAGCTTCCGCTTCGCGTCGTTCGCGCCGGCGAAGTTCGCCCGCGTCATCGCGTGCGTCGTCTGGCTGCCGACCGACATACACGACCACGGAACGTTCTTCGCCGTGTTGCCCCAGGTGACGACGACCTTGTCCCACGGCATCTGCAGCACTTCAGCCGCGACGCGCGCGAGATCGATGCAGGAATGGGTGCCGAGGTTGCCGACGCCCGACTGGACGTACAGCCGGCCGTCCGGTTGAATGGTCATGAGGCCGTCGTAGCCGATCGAGCCTGAACCGTGCGGCCCGACGGCGACACCGATGCCGCGGACTTTCGCTCCCTGACGCTTACCGGACCGCGCCTTGCGCTCTTCCCATTTGAAGAGTTCGGCGCCGCGATCGAGCGCCTGCTTCACAAACGCGCTCGTCGTATGCGCGCGCGTTCCGTTCGGGCGCGGCGCGCCGTACAGCGCCTTACCCTCCGGCGAATTCGCGCGCCGAATCGCGACCTGGTCGAGGCCCAGCTTCCTCGCCGCCTTGCTCACGATCGGTTCCATGATCGCGTTGGCCTGCATCGGCCCGGGCGACCGCTGCTGTGAGCGGGGCGGCGTATTGGTGATCACAGCCAGGCCGCGCCATCGCATGGCCTGCGGCTGCCAGATCAGCGAGGCGGCGTTCCCGGCCGAGCGGTGATCCCCCATCGGTCCGTACGCGCCGTTGTCCTCGACGATGAAGAGGTCGAGGGCGGTGATCCGTCCGTCCGTCGCGAACCCCACGCGGGCGCGGCCGGTCATGCCGGTCCGCGCGCGGCCGATGTAATGCTCTTCTTCCCGGCTGATCCGCATCATCACCGGCGTGCCGGTCTTCTTCGACAGCAGCGCGGGAATCGCCATCGAGACGGCGCCGGCACCCTTGCTGCCGAAGCCCCCGCCCGTGTACTCGCTGATGAGGACGATGTTCGAGGCGTCGATACCGAGCCACGACGCGAGCGGATCCACCGTGCGCGCGACGCTCTGCGTCGACCCCTGCAGGAAGAGCTTGCCGTTCTGCCAGTACGCCATCGCGCTGCGCGACTCCATCGGTTGATGGCCCGTCGACTGCACGACGAAGGTTTCGTCCACGACGATCGCGGCGCTCCGGAATCCGGCATCGAGGTCGCCGAACGACCACTCCTCCGGCGCCGATCCCATGGGCAACGCTCCCTCCGGCGCGTTGGCGAAGTCGGCGTCGCTCCATTTCACCGTCTTGATCGCCGGCCGAGGCGGGCCGCCGGCGGCCCCTCCGGGCGCGGCCGGCACCCAGACGTTGCCGTCGAGCCGCGCGTTCGCTCCTGTGGGCCGCAGGCTCTCCACCGGATCGACGACAAACGGCAGCGCCTCGAGATCAAGGACGATCCGCTCGATCGCTTCGGCCGCAATAGCCTCGCTGACCGCGGCGACGGCGAGAATCGGTTCGCCCTGATACAACGGCTCGTTCGTCAGCGCGCGTTCGGCGCCTTTCAGATCGGGAAGATCGTCGGCCGTGAGCACAGCCTTGACCCCGGGCAGCGCAATCGCGGCCGTCCTGTCGATCCGCCGCACGCGCGCGTGCGGCATGGGGCTCAACAACAGTTTGGTAAATAGCATGCCGTCGGCACGGTAGTCCTCGGCATACCGCGCGCGGCCGGTGACCTTCGCGACGAGATCTGGGGTCGTGTAGTCGACGCCGACGAATTTCTGGTCGGGCATGCGCCTGATTGTAAACGAGCCGGGGGTTCGAAGAGGAGGCGCTCGCGAGCAGCCCTACCGTGCCTGGAACTCCCGAACGTTCTGCGGGGTAATGCGAATCGACACGGCGTGGCCGGAATCGCCGAGCGCCCGGCCTGCAACGCCGTTGATAGTGAAGCTGACCGAGGTCGGATCGCCAATTCGAAGGCGGATTTCCTCGTTGGCGGACACGGCCTGGCTGTCGCCCGCGTCCATCAGTCGCGCCGCGACCGGCGCACCGTCTGCCGACACGCCGAGCCAGCAGGGACCGATGGCCTGGAGCTCGAAACGCAGTTCGGGCGCCATCTGCGCGGCCGCTTCAGGCGATGCAAGCGCTCCGCTGGTGCCGACGGGCACTTCACGCGCGGCCGCGGCGGGCGAACTGGCTGCAACGGTGGGTTCTGAACGCGTGTGCAGACTGAGGTAACCGACCGTCGCAACGATGATCGCGATGAGAACCATCTGCGTGAAATCGCTCGAGCGCTCGACCGGCTCAGGCTCGTCCGGCTCGAGCGTCTCGGCCGCGTCCTGGGGCGCTTCGACGGCTGAACCCGGGCGGCCGGCACTGGAGCGGACGACGAGCCTGGCGACGGTTTCTTCGGGATCGAGACCGACTTCACGGGCGTACGTCCGGAAGAATCCGCGCGTGAATACGCCGCCGGGAAGACGATCGAGATCCTCGGCCTCCATCGCGCGCAGCATCGTCGGATTGATCTTCGTCACGCTCGACAGTTCTTCGATCGTGATGCCGCGGCGTACACGTGCGTCGCGAATCGTTTGTCCGATGCCCGCGTCAGTCACGACCCTACTGTAGATCCAAATCCCGCGAGCAAAGCTCGACCGCACGCTTTATACTCGCGGCATGAGTCGATGCTCAGCCATAATCCTCTGCTCCGCTCTCGTGTCGATCGCACCCGCTCTCGGCGCGCAGACACCGGTGCCCCGTCCCGCTCCCGTCGTCGACAATGGCGAGTTCATGGATCTGTTTCTCAAGACGACGTACGGCGATCTGCAGCAGACGATGGCGAAGCCGCCGGCGGATCGGAGAGGCTGGGCGGCCATCTATCAGCGGGCGATTCAGGTCGCGGAGATGCAGAACCTGCTGTTCTTCCGCGATCGACCTGAAGTGAGCGACGCGCGATGGGCAGCGCTGACGGCGGCAAGCCGGCAGAACGCCGCGGATCTCGCTGCCGCCGCACTGCTCGGCCTTCGAAATATCGACAAAGCCGATTACGAAGGCGTGCGAAAGAAGTATGTCGCCGTGTCGGCAGGCTGCAACGCTTGCCACCGCACATTTGCGCGGGAAGCGCCGACCATCAAGCCGTGATCAGCGGCCGCCGAGCCGCCACAGCCCGACGATGAGTCCGCCGAGCAGCGTCACCTGGCTGATCCAGAACAGAAACGACCACTTGATAATGTCGACGCGGCACTCCTGCAGCTCGCGCACCATGTCTACCCGCAGTCCGCTCACCTGTTCGGTCAGGCGCCGTTCGAAGCGATCGATAGCGAGGTTCATGACGTCGTTCGTCCACACAACGCGCTCCGAGTCGAGAAGGTCGACGAGCCCCGACGTGGCCGCCGGACCAAGTCTCGAGCTGAGCGCGACTGAAACGTCCTTTGAGGTCATAGCTGCTCCAGATTTGCGGCCTGACCTCCGACGACGACGACGACGATGGCATCGTCCTCCCGCGAATGTCAAGCGGGCATCACTAGATTGCCGGACGTGCCGGCAGTGTCAGCCAGGCAGCGGGACGTGAACACAGGAAGTACGCCGCCCGGCGCGAATCGTCAGCTCGCGTTCTTGTCGTGCGCGATGTTTCTCGGGATGACGGTCTGGTTTTCGGCAACGGCCGCGAACGGCCCGATCGTCGCCGAGTTTCACCTCTCATCATCAGAAACGGCGTGGCTGACGATGGCTGTTCAGGGCGGGTTTGTCGTCGGCACACTGGTCTCCGCGCTCCTGAATCTGCCGGACGTCATTAACGCTCGCCGGCTCTTCACCGTCGGGTGCCTTGTGGGGGCAGCCGCCAACCTTGCACTGATCGGCGCGAACGGCCCGACGGCGCTGATTCTGCTTCGAGCGGCGACCGGCGCAGCCCTCGCGTGCGTCTATCCGCCGGGCATGAAAATCGCCGCGGGCTGGTTCGAGGAGCGACGTGGAGCGGCACTCGGCGTGCTGATTGGCGCGCTCACCATCGGATCGGCGTTTCCTCATCTGCTCGCGTCGCTCTCTGCCGCGGTCGCCTGGCGCTGGCTCATGGCCGCCTCCTCCGGACTGGCCGTAGCGGGCGGCATCATGGTCGCGGCGCTCGTCGGCGACGGACCGTACGTAACGCGGAGCGCGCCATTCGATCCGCGCGCGGTCGCGCGCGTGTTTGCCGACCGGGGAACCCGCCTCGCGACGCTCGGTTATCTCGGACACATGTGGGAGCTGTACAGCGTGTGGACGTGGATGGCCGCCTTCGTTTCAGCGAGCGTCGGCGCGGCCGGCGCGTCAGTCGCCGGCTCCGCGCTCGCGTTCGTCACGATTGCCAGCGGGGCTGTCGGCTCGGCTGCTGCGGGCCTGATCGCCGACCGAGTGGGCCAGGCGCGCATTGCGGCATGGGCCATGCTGGCAAGCGGGGCGTGTTGCATCGTCGCGGGCTTGCTGTTCACGGCGCCGCTCGGCCTTCTCGCCGTCTTCGTCGGCGTCTGGGGAGTTGCCGTCGTCGCCGATTCGGCGCAGCTGTCCGCACTCGTTGCGCGCTTCAGTCCGCGCGACCACGTCGGGACCGCTTTGACGGTCCAGACGTGCGCTGGATTCCTTCTGACGATGATGTCGATTCGCCTCATGCCGCTCATCGCCGATGCGGTGGGCTGGCGGTGGTCGTTCCTGGCGCTCGCACCGGGCCCTCTGCTGGGCGCCGCCGCCCTGCGCGGCCTCCGTCGGGGCGGACGACTTGCAGGAACCGGTGACTTCGGGTAAGGTTTTTGCCACGAAGCCGGTCTGCCTCGCTGTGTGCGTTTGCCGTCCTGCCCGCGTTTCCGATCCTTTTCCCATCTAGGAGAGAGCTGATTGGCCGTCCGCTTGTTCGTTGGCAATCTCGCGTACAGCACTACTGAAGCCGACCTGCGCGGCTATTTCGGCACGATTGCGCCGCCTTCGCAGGTCGTTCTTCCGGTCGATCGCGAGACGGGCCGCCCGCGCGGATTTGCCTTCGTCGAATTCCAGGATCGGGCGCACGCGGAGCAGGCGATTCAGAAATTCAACGGTCAGGTCTTCAACGGACGGCCGCTTGCTGTCAGCGAAGCCCGAGCGCGCGAAGACCGCGGACCCGGCGGTCCCCGCCCGGGCGGCTTCTCAGGGCCGCGACCCGGCGGATTCGGTCCGCGTCCGGGCGGCTTCGGTGCTCCGCGGCCCTTCGATCCGCCGGGCGGACCGGCCGCGCCGCCGCGCAACCGCAACTTCGGCCCGGACGCGAAGCCTTCTCGCGGCGGTCAGAAAGCGAAGAAGAAGGGGGAGGGCGAGCGTCCGCGCGGTCCGATCCCGATGAAGACCACGGGCCGTTCCTTCACGCTCGACGATATGGACGCCACGGACGAGCCGTTGCCGGACATCGACGATTTCGCCACGAGCAAGCCTCACACCGAAGACGAAGACGACGACAAGAAGCAGGGGTAGCGTGCTCCGCCGGCCTACTTCGGCGGCGCGGCGCGCATGACGAGAAGCGCCACGCCTCCCGGCACGCGTACAGGCGTGAGCGCCCAGTAGTCCGACGCGTGGTGGACGACCGTCCGCCCCGCGATCGATCCCACCGCCGCCCCGAATGCCACATCGCTCAGATAGTGTCGGTTGTCGTGCAGCCGCGAGGCCGCGACATACGTCGCGACGCCGTACCCAATCAGGCTGTACTTCCAACCAAGGTGGCGCTCGATGACCGTCGCGCCCGCGAACGTAATGGCGGCATGCCCTGACGGGAAGGACTGATTGTTGCTGCCGTCCGGCCGTTCGCGCCGCGTCGCGAACTTGAGCGGCTCGACGAGCATCTCGGTAATCGCCTGCGCCTGCAGGAGGTCCATTGCAAGGTGCGCGGTCTTCGGCTGGTCGAAGATCCGCGCGAAGGCATACGTTCCGAGCGAAAGCGCCAGCTGTTCGGGTGTATCGCCCAGATATTTTCCGGGCGCAAAGAACGCGTTGACCGCGGGACTGTATGGCGCCTGCAGATGCGCATTGAACGTCTGATCGGCCGGGTGGACGGCGAGGGCGACTCCGCCGCCGATTGCCGCGAGGTAAAGATTCTGCATGGCCGGCAGTTTCTTGACGTCTTCGCCCAGGTTTCCGAGCAGGGCGTGGATGCCAGTGTGCTCCGGCGTCGGAGGCTCTTTCTCCTTCTGCTCCTGATCGTCCGCCGCGGCCACCTGCTGCGACGACTGGTCGACTGGCCGCCCACCGACGGCGGCAGTGGTTTGCATCGCCAGCGCCAACGGCAGCAGAGCTGTAGCAAGCATGCGTTCTCAGGCTCCAAGAAGGGTGCCACATAAATACAATGGCGGCTCATGCACACCAAATCATCCACCTCGACGGCCGGTCGCCGCCGCTTCCTGCGGATGGTGCCGGCCGCGGTTACCGGCGGCGCTCTCGCCGCCCGACTGCGATCGACCGAAGCCGCAGCGATTGGCAAGGACACGCTGTCGTGCGCGGAAGCCATCACCGGCGTCCCATTCAGCGACGCAGAGCACGACCTGCTGGTCGGCAACGTCTCCGCGAATCTCGAGAACTACGAATCGCTGCGGCGCGTGGCGGTCGACGACGACACCGAGCCCGCGTTCTCGTTCGAGCCGTACGTGAAGCCCGCGCGTATGCCTCCGCGCGGTGCCCGGGCGACGCCGCACGCGAAGCTGACGATCGACCGTCCGCAGTTCGGCGCGCGTCCGGCGGACGATGCGATCGCCTTTCTGCCGCTCACCGCTCTCGCCGCGCTGATCGAAACGCGCCGCGTCACGTCCTCGGACCTCACGGAGCTATTTCTGGCCCGCCTGAAGCGGTACGGCGATGTGCTGCAATGCGTCGTCACACTGACCGAAGATCTGGCGCGCGCGCAGGCGGCGGAAGCGGATCGGGAGATTCGCGCGGGACGCTACAGAGGCCCGCTGCACGGCATCCCCTACGGCATCAAAGATCTCTTCGCAACGAAAGGCATCCGCACGACCTGGGGCGCCAATCCGTACAAAGACCGCGTGCCGACGCGCGATGCATCCGCGGTCGAACGCATGCGCGATGCCGGCGCCGTCCTGCTCGCGAAGCTGACGACCGGCGAACTGGCGATCGGCGACGTGTGGTTCGGCGGCCGGACGCGGAACCCGTGGGACACGTCCCGCGGGTCGGGAGGATCGTCGGCGGGACCGGCTTCGGCGACCGCAGCGGGACTCGTCGGATTCGCGATCGGGACGGAAACCGGCGGCTCGATCATCCAGCCGTCGCAGACCTGCGGCGTCGTCGGGCTGCGGCCGACGTACGGGCGGAGCAGCCGTTACGGATGCATGACGCTGCGCTGGACGATGGACAAAGTCGGGGCGATTGCGCGGGGCGTCGAGGATTGTGCCGTCATTTTGAACGCGCTGTACGGCCCCGATGGACGCGACCGGACCGTCGCCGACGTCGCCTTCAATTGGAAACGGAGCATCCCGCTGTCGACGATGACCCTCGGGATCGTCTTGGAGGAATTCGAGAATCCGCCGAACGGCGGCGGCGCGCGCGCGCGCTGGGATGAGGAGCGGCCCGTGCTGAACGCCGCCGTCGACGCGCTGCGGTCGGAGGGAGCGACGATCTCACCGGTCCGGTTTCCGGCGCTGCCGGCGCAGGCGATGTACGCCGTCCTCAATGCTGAGGCCGGCGCGGCATTTGACGATCTGGTGCGCGCGGGACGCGTCGGCGAGCTGACCGGGAAGGGGCCCAACGATCGCGCCAATCAGCTGCGGGCGTCGCGGTTCATTCCCGCGGTCGAATACCTTCGCGCGCAGCGCGTGCGGACGCTGCTCGGCCGGAGCATGGAGGACGTCTTCGACGGATGTGACGCGGTCCTGACGCCGTCGACGAGCCCGAGCGTGACGACAACGAATCTGACCGGACACCCGGCCGTCAC
>DASQHH010000318.1:0-3976 GCA_035632195.1 Vicinamibacterales bacterium | reverse complement strand
TCTTCGCCGACAGCACGATTCCCGGTTGCACGACAGCGAAAGGATGGTTCTGTCCCAGCACCACGCAGAACCTCACTGCGACCATCACCGGGGCGAACAGCGCGTCGATCGTGATCAACTTCACCATCCAGAATGCTGAGTCGCTGTTCTCGAGCACCAATCTCTCCGCATTCCCGACGCTGGGCGGCTCGAACGGCGGCTTCACGGGACTCAACGCTAGCTTCGACTGGGGCCTGCCGTTCTTCTTCGGCAGGCCGAACTTCGTGCTGTTCGAGAACTTTTCAAGCGGAACCGTCCTCGGACCCGCGTCGGCGTTTTGATCCAACTGCGCCTTGCCCGCACCTCGCGTGCGGCAGGGCGCCGCCGCGCCGGCGGCGAATTCTTGCCGCCGCCCGCCGCTCCGTGTTCGTAGTTCATTCGTACGCACGCAGCCTATCCCGCGCTTGACGGATCTTTGCGCCGGTCGTGCCCGGACGCTGCGGCGATCGGCTTGCACTTCTTTGCATCCATCTGACGTCGCCTTGAGTCAACGGCAGTCGCGCCGCGGACGCTTCACCCTGAACTGGCGTGTATGCCAGGAATCGTCCGTGGCTCCGCTGCGCGAGGCCGCAGCCGACCGAAGAGAGGTCCCGCCACCATGAGCACACGACTGAAGTCTGCCGATTCGGTCAAAACGATTCGCCGCCGCCGGTCGTCCGTCACGACGCGCGCAATCGCCGGCGTCGCACTTGCCGCGCTCGCGCCGTTTGCGATCGCGCAGGTGGGCGCGCCGGGTGGACAAGGCATGCGTGGCCACCAGCGCGACAGCGCCGCGTGGCAGGACTGCAATAAGCAAGCCGACGACCATAAGCTGGCCGCCGGCCCGGAACGGCAGAAATTCATGCGCCAATGCATCGAGTCGAAGCACTCAGCGTCCGACGTCGCGAAGAGCGAAGCCGCGCGTTCCAAGATGGGCGACCCGCAGTCCGGTCATCTGCACAGCGACGCGCCGCCGTCGACCGCGCCGCCGCAGGGCTCCTGAGCGCCTTGACCCGCCGCGCCATCGGCGCCCAAGCTTTCCCAACACTCGCTCCCACGGAGACGACCTGATGAAGCTCACCCGGTACGGACTGATCGCGGCGATGAGCATCGCCTTGCTCGCCCCGACGCTCAGCCAGGCGGACCGCCACGATGATCGAGACCACCGCAGCGAGCACTACGACGTGCGGCACGGTCACAACCACTACTATCCGGCGCGAGGTTTCGAGGTGCGCGCGATGCCGCGTGAAGCCCGTGTCGTCGTCTGGGGCGGAGAGCGTCTGTGGTTCCACGAGGGCGTGTGGTATCGACCGCACGGCCACGGCTTCGTCGTCATCGCGCCGCCGTTCGGCGTGTTCGTCCCGGTTCTGCCGGCGTTCGCGACGCTCGTCGTCCTCGGCGGCGTCCAGTACTACTACGCGAACGACGCCTACTACCGGTACTACCCGGAGCAGGGCGGCTACCAGGTCGTCGCGCCGCCTGAGGGCGAGGCCGGCCCGCCCGGGCAGCCGCCCGCGTACGGTGGACCGCCGGCCGCGCCGACGTCCGACAACATTTTCATTTATCCGAAGAATGGCCAGACCCCTGACGAGCAGGCGCGGGATCGTTACGAGTGTCACCGCTGGGCGGCCGACCAGACGCAATTTGATCCCACGCGTCCAAGCGGCGGCGTCCCACCGGAAGCCGCGGCCACGAAGCGCGCGGACTACATGCGCGCGCAGCAGGCCTGCCTCGAGGCGCGCGGCTACACGGTCAGATAGTCCCCGGGGGTCACGTGCGTCCGGCGAGCGGCCGGGCGCACGCGCTCGCCGCATCGGGGTGGTGCGCAGTCTCCGAGGTTTCGCCGAATCCAGGCGGGCACGGTCGGGTTGTGCGGCGCAGCACGCCAATGTAGTACGCTTGACTACCCGGCGCCTCAGCCCACCCAATACGCGCGCATGACAGACGAACGCCGCGCTTCCCAACTTGCGTCCCTGAAGATCGTGCGTCCAGCCGACGCTCCGTCGGCCGGCGAGGACGCCACGAGCCGCTGGCCGTTTGTTGCGGCCGGCGCGGTCGCGGGCGCGGTCGTCGCCGGGCTCATCGCATGGCTCGTCGTCGGCCGAAGCGCGCCGGACGCCGCCCCGGCGGCGCCGGCGACGTCCACCGCCGAAGCCGCCGCTGCAAGCCCCGCGGCGTCCGCGGGGAGCCTGGTCGCCTCGGGCTACGTCGTCGCCCGGCGTCGGGCCACCGTCGCGGCGGAGATCACGGGTCGCGTCGCCGAGGTGCTGGTCGAGGAGGGCATGGCGGTCAAGAAGGGCCAGCTGCTGGCGCGGCTCGACGACACGCTGGCGAGCACCGACGTCGCGACGGCGAATTCGCGCATCGACTCGGCGACCGCCGCGATCGCCTCGCTGCGCGCCCAGTTCGCCGATGCCGAGCGCATCCTGAAGCGGACGCAGGACCTCGCCAAGTCGCACCTCGCCAGCGATGCGGAACTGACGAAGGCCGACACGCAGGTCGCCGACCTTCGTGCGCAGCTGGTGCGGTCGGAAGCCGAACTTGCGACTGCCCGCTCCGATGCCCGCCACGCGTCAGAGGTCCTCGCCAAGCACCGGATCATCGCACCCTTCACCGGCATCGTCGTCGATAAGAGCGCACAGCCCGGCGAGATCATCTCGCCGATGTCGGCAGGCGGTGGCTTCACGCGCACCGGCATCTGCACGCTGGTCGACATGGACAGCCTCGAGATCGAGGTCGACGTCAACGAGGCCTACATCTCGCGGGTGCGCCCGGAGCAGTCGGTCAAGGCGACGCTCGATGCGTATCCCGACTGGACGATCCCGGCGCGCGTCATAGCCATCGTCCCGACCGCAGACCGGGCCAAGGCCACGGTCAAGGTACGAATCGCGATTCTGTCGAAGGATCCGCGGATCCTGCCCGACATGGCGATCAAGGTCGCGTTCGCGAGCGACACGTCGACCTGAGTCCGATTGCCTCCAAGGAGGGTTGCATGACGGATCCGTTTTCGTTCCAGCTGCGCCACGTGACCAAGCGCTTCGTGAAGGGCAAGGAGACGATCTCGATCTTCGACGGCCTGGATCTCGACATCCCGGCCGGGGACTTCGTCGCGATCATGGGGCCGTCCGGATCCGGCAAGACGACGCTCTTGAATCTGCTCGGCGGCATCGACCACGTGACGTCGGGCGAGATCCTGTTCGACGCGCGCCGCGTGGACACGCTGACCGAGAACCAGCTCTCGGCGTGGCGCTCCGCGAATGTCGGCTTCATCTTCCAGTTCTACAACCTGATGCCGGTGCTGACGGCGGCGCAGAACGTCGAGCTGCCGCTCTTGCTTACGAATCTCGGCCGCAAGGCGCGGCGCGCAAATGTCGCGACCGCGCTCGAGCTCGTCGGCCTCAGCGACCGCGCCGGCCACTATCCGCGCGAGATGTCGGGCGGGCAGCAGCAGCGCGTCGCGATCGCGCGGGCCATCGTCTCTGATCCGCAGGTGCTGCTGTGCGACGAGCCGACGGGTGACCTGGACCGGACGACCGCCGACGAGGTGCTCGGAATCCTGCAGCTGCTGAACCGCGAGCACAAGAAGACCATTGTCGTTGTTACCCACGACCCGGAGGTCACGCGCTATACGAAGCGCACGCTGCACCTCAACAAGGGCGTGTTCGTCGAACGGACGGCGTTGTCATGAACCAGACGCTGCTGGTAGCCAAGAACCTCGGCCGGCGCAAACTGCGCACGGCATTGATGGTCATCGCGATCCTGATCGCGTTCTTTCTGTATGGCTGCCTGGTGTGCTTCAACGACGCCTTCCACGCGAGCGAACGTTCCGCCGCGGCCGACCGGCTTGTGACCGTCAACCGCATCAACTTCACGATGCCGCTGCCGGTGAACTACGCCCAGCGAATCAGCCGCGTAGACGGCGTCCGGGCCGTGACGTACCAGTCGTGGGTCGGAGGCT
>DASQHH010000317.1:0-4233 GCA_035632195.1 Vicinamibacterales bacterium | reverse complement strand
CCCCGGACATCCAGCGCCACGCGGATCTTCCGCGGGGTCTGCGCCTGCGCGGACGCCGCCGACAACACGGCCACGACGATGAGCGCCGATGTGATCGTTTTCATGGCGGTCATCCTACATTTTTTTCTTGCCGTCATGCGTCCGCGGATCTATCGTGGGGCACCTACCGACGCGGCCACGCCTGTTCCGTTCTCGAACCGATTGAGGGGCGCTGTTGTCGTTCAAGCGAACCGTCGTCGCGCTTGGTGTCTCTGTGCTGCTGGCCGTGCCGGCTGGTGCGCAGTACTTCGGCCAGAATAAAGTCCAGTACGACCGGTTCGATTTCCAGATTCTCGAAACGCCGCACTTCGACATCTATTACTACGCGGCCGAAGCCGGCGCCGCGCGCCTCGCGGCCCGGCTGGCCGAGCGGTGGTACGGACGGCTGTCTGAGGCGCTGCACGACACGTTCGAACACCGACAGCCCGTCATTCTCTATGCGAGCCACGCGCACTTCACGCAGACGTCGATCATCCCCGGCTCGATCGGCGACGGTATCGGCGGTTTCACCGATCACCTCGGCGGCCGCGTCGTCCTGCCGTTCGGCGCGGGGCTCGGTGAAACGGATCACGTGCTCGGCCACGAGATCGTCCACGCGTTTCAGCGCGACATCCTGAAGAAGCGCGGCCGCTCGCTGGCGCTGCTGCCGCTGTGGTTCGCCGAAGGGATGGCCGAGTTCCTCTCCGTGCGCGAGCTCGACGCCAACACGCGGATGTGGCTCCGCGACTCGCTCGATTCCGACGGGCTGCCGACGATCGCGCAGCTGGATGATCCGAAATGGTTCCCGTACCGCTACGGGCAGGCGCTGTGGACGTTCCTCGCTGCGACCTACGGCGACGCGGTGGTGTCGAAGGCGCTCGCGTCGACGGCGAAGGGCGGTGCGGCCGGGCGGCTGAAGGACGCAACCGGCAAGGACGTCAAGGCGCTGACGACCGGGTGGCACGCGTACATTCGCGCCGCGGTCGCCGAGGCTCCTGCGGCGGAGCCGAAGGCGGCCGCGACGATCGTGATCGGATCCGATTCGCACGGCGGGCGGATGTACGTCGCGCCGGCCCTCAGCCCGGACGGACGCTGGGTCGTCTTCCTGTCGGAGCGCGACGGCTATTCGGTCGACGTGTTTCTCGCCGACGCCCGGACCGGCGCCATCGTCCGCAAACTCCTGAACACCGCGGGCGACGCGCATTTCGACAGTCTGCAGTTCGTCGACTCGGCCGGCGCGTGGGATCCGGCGGGGAGCCGCTTCGCGCTGGCGACGCTGCGCGACGGCCGCGCCGCGCTGACGATCTTCGACATGCCCGACGGCCCGGACACCGTCATCCGGCAGGAGATTCCCGTTCCCGGCGTCGACCAGATTTTCAGCCCGACGTGGTCGCCCGACGGCACGCGCATCGCCTTCAGCGCCCAGAAGGGTGGACTCTCGGATCTCTTCGCGATCGATCTCGCGGGTGGCGAGCTGGAGGCCCTGACGGACGACGCCTATTCGGACATCCAGCCGTCGTGGTCGCCCGACGGCACGCGGCTCGTGTTCGCGACCGATCGCTTCACCTCGTCGCTGTCGGCGCTGTCGTTCGGGCGCTATCAACTCGCGACGCTCGATCTCGCGAGCGGCGCCATTCGTCCGCTCGGCGGCGACACCGCCGCCAAGAATATCGACCCGCACTGGTCGCCTCACGGCGAGCGCGTCTATTTCGTGTCCGATCGCAGCGGCGCCAGCAATCTGTATCGCCTGGACGTCGCGAGCGGCAGCATCGCGCAGCTGACCCACGTCGACACGGGCGTGAGCGGCATCACCGCGCTGAGCCCCGCGACGTCGATTGGCGCCGGCGGATCGCGCGCGGCGGTCAGCGTGTACGCGCACGGCGCCTACGAGATTCGGACGATCGATATCGAAGACTCTCGGACGGATGGCAACGCGGTGTTGCCGTCGACCTCCATCGTGCCGAACGTCGCCGCGGAGAACCTGGACGCGCCCGAAGCCGTTCCCGAACCCTTCGAGACGCGCGCGTACGTCCCCCGGCTCACGCTGGCGCAGCTCGGCTCGCCGTACCTCAGCGCCGGCGGCGGTGCATTCGGCAGCTTCCTGCGCGCCGGCGTGTCGATGGCGTTCGGCGACATGCTGGGGCAGCAGGAAGTTGGTACGGCGATCCAGGTCGGCAAGGAGAGCACCGACAACGCGGTGATCGGCGAGTACATGAACCGGCGGTCGCGGTGGAACTGGGGCGTCAGCGGCGGCAGAATCCCTGCACTCGTCGGCGCGTCGCAGACGCTCGCGCGTTCGACCGACGCGGCGGGCGAGTCGATCCTCGTGCAGACCACCGACGCGCTGCAGCAGATTCACCGCCAGTTCGGCGGCATCGTCGCGTACCCGTTCAACCGCGCGCAGCGGATCGAGGCCAGCGTCGGCGTCGACGCGACGTCCTTCGATCTCCGCACGCAGACAACCACGATGTCGGCGGCGACGGGTGCGACGCTCGGCGACGTGACGACGCACGGCGACGCCGCGGCGCCGGTAACGACGGTGCAGGCCGGCGCGGCGCTCGTCTACGACACAGCGGTGTTCGGCGTCGCGAGCCCGGTGCTCGGACAGCGGTATCGCATCGCGGCTGCGCCGTCGGTCGGCGACCTCCATTTCCTGACGGCGTCCGCCGACTACCGCCGCTACATGATGCCGATCCGGCCGTTCACGATCGCGGTGCGCGCCGAGGCGGCCGCGCGCACCGGCCAGGACGCGAACGACCCGCGCCTGCTGCCGCTCGTCTGGAACATGCGCGACTTCGTGCGCGGGTACGACACCGACAACGACACGATTCGCACCAATCGGTTTGCGGTCGCCAACGCGGAGCTGCGCGCGCCGATCGCCGCGCTGCTCGGACGGCAGCCGAGCGCGGCGCTGCCGTTCGAAGGGTTGGCGTTCGCAGACTGCGGGCGCTTCTGGATGCCGACCGCCGATCCGCGATCGTTGTGCAGCACCGGCTTCGGCGCGCGCATCAGTGCGGCCGGACTGGTGTTCGAGTTCGACGCCGTTCGCCCGCTCGGGCCATCGTCGAACGGATGGCGTCTCGGTGTGAACTTTCTGCCTGGATTCTGAGGCAGTAGTCGCGCGCCTGTCCTTCGCTGATCGCGGACGGTTTCGCGCAGAGCACCGATCGTTTCTTTGCGGACCATTGCTGCCGATCGAAAGGAGAAGCCAAGGAGACACGAACGCACTTGATCGTCGCGAGGGGTAGGGACGACATCACCGAGGAGGAACTGCAACGACTCTGTTCGCGAGACGAGGAGGTAGAAAGGATGCTTACGAGCCTGATCCGTTATCTGAGGCGACCCAATTGGCGCGATCGCGGGTAGCCGCTTCTCGCTGGGTAGCTCTTACTCCCGACTAGTGACCCGACCCCCGACTCCCGACTGTCAGCGTAAGCTGAAGCGATGTTCCGTCCCCCAAAGCCGATGCTTGCGACGCTGGCAGACACGCTTCCTGTCGGCCCCCAATGGACCTACGAGGTGAAGTGGGACGGCTACCGCACCCTCGCGGTGAAGGACGGCGGCCGCGCCGTGCTCTACTCGCGCAACCTCAAAGACTTCACCAAAACCTACGCGCCAATCGCGGCGGCGATTTGCGCGCTGCCTGTCTCGTCTGCAACGCTCGACGGCGAGCTCGTCGCCATCGACGCGGACGGCCGCCCGTCATTCCAGAATCTTCATCACTCGGATGTGCGGTTGCTCGTCTACTACGTCTTCGACCTCCTGCGTCTCGACGGCCGGGATCTGACGCGCGAGCCGCTGAGCACCCGCCGCGCAGCGCTCGACCGCCTCGTGTTGACGCCGCCTCTGTTGCGCTCGGATCCGCTGCCGGGCACGCCCGGGCAAATCGAAGAAGCCGTCCGCGCGCTCGGCCTCGAGGGGCTGGTCGCCAAGCGCGTCGACTCGCGCTACGAAGCCGGACGCCGCAGCCGCGCGTGGATCAAGGTCAAATTCCAGCAGCGCCAGGAATTCGTCGCCGGCGGCTTTACCGAGGCTAACGCGGGTGTTGATGCGCTGGTGGTTGGCTATTACGAAAGCGGCAGACTGCTATCGGCATGCAAGGTGCGGGCTGGCATGACGCCCAGATTGCGGCGGGAACTGCTCGAACTGCTGGCGCCGCTGCGGCAGAAGCGGTGTCCGTTCGCGAATCTTCCGGAAACCGGGGCCTCGCGCTGG
>DASQHH010000316.1:0-5502 GCA_035632195.1 Vicinamibacterales bacterium | reverse complement strand
GGACCACGCGGACCAGCTGTACCGTCGCGCCCTCGCGATCGATCCGCGCAATGGAGACGTCCACGTCCGTCTCGGGCGGATCCTTCTCTCGCGCGGCGATCGCTCCGGTGCGCGCCGCGAAGGGGAGGAGGCGCTCCGATGGCAGCCGGGCGGGGCCGCGCCGCGTCGCCTCGTCGCGGCGGCAGGACAAGGGCAGTGAGCCGCGAAGGCACGCTCCCGCCGGATGCCGTCGCGGCCGCGCGCGCGGTCAACGCGCCGTTCTACCTGGCCGTGGCGGCGTTCTGCGTGCTGTCTTACAGCCCGTTTGCATACGGCCAGTTCATCAAGCCCAGCGTCGTTCCCGCGCTGACGGACTTCGTCACGCTGTCGCCGTGGCTCGATCTTGTCGCGCTGCTGCTGACGACGCTGACGGTGATGCCGCAGCTGCGGGGCGGCGTGCGCGGTGCGGCGCTCGCTCGTGTGTACGTGGGCGGCGGCGCCATCGTGAACGTCTGGATGTTCGCGGCGCGGCCGCTGCTGACGCTCGCCAACCAGCCGCGTGGTCTCGTGTACGCGCTCGCCGCGCTGTCGTCGCCAATCTGGCTCGCCGTACTCGACCATCGGGCAACCCCGACTCCGGAGATTCGCCTCACGAGCCGATCCCGGATCGTTCTGGCCGCGCTCACAGGCGGCGCGGCGGCGTGGGTCGTCTACGCGGCTGTGGTCCCGCTGCGTCTCAGTCAGTCGACCGGCCTCGATCTCTCTCGCCGCGCGATTGGCATCGGTCTGGGCACTTCGCTGATGCTGACGCTGTTCGTGTTCGCGGGGCTGGCCCTGGCGATGCTCGCAGCGTCGGGTGTCGCGGCATTCGCGGCGCGTCCGGCGGTCGCTGAATACTGGTTGTTCATCCTGCTGCTGGCGGCGGGCGCATCGCTCGTGCTGATGCTGCTCGTGTCGGCGTCGATCGCTTTTACCGGATGGGACGCCTGGCTCGCGTCGGCGTCGATCGGAACGACGATCGCCGTCGTCTGGGCGGACGTTGCGCACTTGAGACGGGGCGGCGGCGGCGAGTCGCTCGACCGGTTCTGCGCGCCAATCGCGGGCTCACGCGTCTCGGCCGTGGTCGTGCTCGCCGCTGAGCCCATCGTCGCGTATCTCCTCGTGGACGCAGTGTCGCATTTCGACTGGAACTTTCTGTTGCAGAAGCTCGGCGTCCTGATCGTCTGGGTGGTGGTGTTTGCGGCATCCGGCGCGCTGGTCCGCGCCGCCACGAACAGGGTCGCGATGCAGCTGGCGCCGCTCCTGGCCGTCTTGATCGCGCACAACGTTGTCTCACGGCTGGAGAGCAGGCCGTCGGCGGATGCCACCGTCAGCCCGCGCGTTGTGCTGGACAGGTACGTCGCGGTCGATCCGTCTTTCCGGCTGGTGCGCGACGCGCAGACGGCGCGCTCCGCCGAAACGGCGGAGTACTACGCATACCTCCACGCGAACACGTTGATTCCCTCCGATCGCGTGCGCACGCCCGAGACGCCGTTTGTCGACTCGTTCGGCGCCGCCGCGGTTCGGCGCCCCGATATCTATCTCTTCGTCATCGACAGCATGCGGCGCGATTATCTGTCTCCCTACAATCCCGCCGCGTCATTCACGCCGGCCATCGCGGCGCTTGCGGCGGACAGCTTCGTCTTCGAGCGCGCATTCACGCGCTACGCGGGGACGGCGCTCGCGGTCCCGTCGATCTGGGCGGGCGGCATGGTGATCCACACGCTCGAGCAGCCGTCGTTCGAGAGGCGCAACGCGCTGCTGCATCTGATCGACGCCGACGGCTACCTGCGCGTCATGGACCGCGATCACATCATCGAAGAGCTGATGCCGGCCGATCCCGACGCCATCCAGCTCGATCGCGGCCGGACGACGATGCAGTTCGACGTGTGCCGGACGATCGACGAGCTGGAACAGCGGGTGACCGAGAATGCGAACCGGAAGCCGATCTTCTTCTACGAGCTGCCCCAGAACGTCCACATCGCCGTCGCGTCGAAACGGAAGGTCCCTGACGGCGAGTCGTATCCCGGGTTCTTCGCGCCCGTGGCGTCGGCGATCCACCGCGTTGACGGCTGTCTCGGCTCGTTCGTCGATTTCCTCAGGCGAACGGACCGCTACGACAACAGCATTATCATCCTCACATCCGACCACGGCGACTCGCTCGGCGAAGAGGGGCGATGGGGTCACGCGTACTTCATCGTTCCCGAGGTCATGCGCATCCCGCTCATCGTCCATCTGCCGTCCCGGATGCGGGACAGCACGGCGGCGGATCTGTCGGCGCTCGCGTTTTCGACCGACGTCACGCCGTCGCTGTACGCGCTGCTCGGGCACGAGCCGCGCGATCGCGGACCGCTCTTCGGCCGTCCGCTCTTCGTGCGATCCGATGCCGACTTCTCATGGCGGCGCCGGCAGCCGTTCCTGCTCGCGTCCAGCTACGGGGCGGTGTACGCGCGCCTCGCCCGGAACGGCCGGCGCATGTATGTCGTCGACGCCGTCGATGGACGCGACGATCTGTTCGCCATGGACGGCGCGGCGGGCGAGCCGGGCCGAGCGCTGGACGTGACGCCGGCGACGGCGGCGGCGGGCCGCGCGTTCATCCGCGAGCAGATCGACGACCTCGCGCGGATGTACGGCCATTCGGCGGCATATGATCGAGGCGCCCCGCAATGAATCTGTCGCCCAACGCGTACGCGCTCCTCGGTCTGACGGCGATTGTCGCCTGCATGATCGCGCTCCTGACGTACGCGCTGATGCGCTTCGTCTCGGTGTCCCGGCAGATGCGGAAGAACATCCGCGGCGACAAGGGATTCGAGGCCGTGTTCATGTCGTCGGCGCTGCAGGACGCCGTGACGAAGCTGAAGGCGCAGGAGCGCGCGACCGCGGCGCGCGCAGATGCGTCGGAGCGCCTCAGCGAGGACATCATCGCGGGGCTGACGGCGGGCCTCGCGGTCGTCGGCGTCGGCGGAGACGTGCGCACCCTCAATCCCGCCGGGCGGCGCATGCTCGACCTGTCCGAGACGGCGACCCCGACCGACTTCCGAGCCGCGCTCAACAGCATGCTGCTCACCGGCGTCATCGACGAGTGCCTGCGGACCGGCGCTGCGCTGCAGCGGCGCGTCGTCACGCTGCCGTCGCCGCGGCACGGCGTATCGTGCCTCGGCGTCAGCGTGTCGCCGCTCGGCGACGTCCACGGCGGCAAGGAGCAGCTGCACGGCGCGATCTGCCTCTTCACGGACCTCACCGAGGTGAAGGATCTCGAGGAGCAGCTGCGGCTGAAGGACAGCCTGGCGACCGTCGGCGAATTGACGGCGGGGATCGCGCACGAGTTTCGCAACGGCCTCGCCACGATCCAGGGCTACAGCAAGCTGATCGACCTCGCGCAGCTGCCCGAATCGTATCGTCCGTACGTCCAGGGGATCCGCGCCGAGACTGAATCGCTCGGCCAGGTGGTCACGAACTTCCTCAACTTTGCGCGGCCGGAGCAGTTGACGTTGACGAACGTGGACCTTGCCGCGCTCTGCGAGCGCACGGCGGAGGAGGTCCGGGCGGACGCGAGGCTGGCCGGCGGCGATGTCACCGTCAGCGGAGAATTCGGACGGATCACCGGCGATGAAGTCCTGCTCAAGCAGGCGTTCAGCAACCTGCTGCGCAACGCCCTCGAAGCGTGCGTCGGTTCGTCGAAGCCACCGAAGATCGCGGTAAGGGGCGAGATCGACCGGAGCCAGCGGGTGTTCCGCGTCGCCGTTGACGACAACGGCCCGGGCATCCCGGCGGAGATGCGCGAGCGGATCTTCCGTCCGTTCGTCACGTCGAAGCGGAGCGGCACCGGTCTCGGGCTGGCGCTCGTCCAGAAGATCGTCGTCTTTCACAACGGCCGGATCGTCGCGGGCTCGTCACCGGCCGGCGGCGCGAGTTTTCAGGTCACGCTGCCGATCGGCGGCTGACGACGTGCGGATCCTGCACGCGATCCACGACTTCCTGCCGCGCCACCAGGCGGGGTCCGAAATCTACGCGTTCGAGCTGTGCCGCGCGCAGCGGCCGAGCCACGACGTCACCGTGCTGTGCGCCGACTTCGATCCGTCTCGAGCGCACGGGACCGTGGACTGGCGCGTGCATCGCGGCGTGCCGGTCGTCGAGATCGTCAACAACTGGGTCTGCGGTTCGTTCGAGGAGACGTACCGGCCGCCGCTCGTCCGCGACCGCATCGCGCACGTGCTGCGCGCGCTGCAGCCGGACGTCGTGCACGTCCACAATCTGCAGAACCTGTCGTTCGATCTGCCGGCCATGGCGCGCGCGAACGGCGCGCGAGTCGTCGCGACGCTGCACGATTACACGCTGGTGTGCGCGTCCGGGGGGCAGAGGATCCATCGCGCGGACCGCTACGTCTGCCGGACCATCGACACCGATCGGTGCGCGCGCTGCTTCCGTGAGTCGATTTTCTTCGCGCACATGTCGCTCGGCCGAATCGCCGCAGCGACCAACAGGCCCGGGCTGCTCATGACTGCGGCACGCGCCGCGCGGCGGTGGTTTCCGGCGCTCAGCGGCACCGCGGCGCGCGCCGCGGCGAGCCTCCCGCTGATGACCGTGACGAGGGCGGACATCGACGCCCGCTTGGTCGCGGCCCGCCGACTGATGGACGACGTCGACGTGTTCGTGGCGCCGTCGAAGTCGGTGGCGGAGGAGTATTGCGCACTGGGCCTGCCGGCGTCGAAACTCCGCGTCTCGGACTATGGGTTCCCGCCGCTGCGTGAGGGCACGGGCGCTCGCCGCTCCAGCCGGCCCCTGCGGATCGGATTCATCGGCACGCTCGTGTGGCACAAAGGTGCCCACGTGCTCATCGACGCCGTCCGCGGCCTGCCTGCGGATGCGTACGAACTGACCGTATTCGGCGATCCGGATGTGTTCCCGGACTACGCGGCCGGGCTTCGTGCGCAGGCCGCCGGACTGCCGGTCCGCTTCGCAGGCGCCGTCCAGCGCGAACGCATTGCAGACGCCTACGCGCAGATCGACCTGCTCGTCGTCCCCTCGCTCTGGCTCGAGAACTCGCCGCTCGTGATTCACGAGGCGTTCATGGCGCGCGTCCCGGTCGTGGCTGCCCGCATCGGCGGCATCGCCGGCCTGATTACCGACGGTGTCAACGGCCTCCTCTACGATTCGGACCAACCGCGGGAGGCTTCAGTCGAGCGTTCCCTGCGCGCCGTCCTCGCCGAACTGATCGCGCGATTCGAGCGGCTCGACGCTCTCGCTGCGGCCGCGCCGCCGGTCAAGTCGATCGACCAGGACGCCCGCGAGTGGGACGCGATCTACGCCGAGGTGGCGTGACGACCGGGCCGATCTCGGTCGTCATTCCCACGCGAAACGGCGGCGCCACGGTCGGTCCGCTGCTCGACGCGATTGCGCGCCAGCGCGTAGACCTCCCCGTAGAGATCGTTGTCGTCGACTCGTCGTCCGACGATGGATCCGAAGCCCTGCTGCGGCAGCGCG
>DASQHH010000315.1:0-1912 GCA_035632195.1 Vicinamibacterales bacterium | reverse complement strand
TGCGACTCGAACTTCGCGGCGTCGGAGGCGGACGCGCGGAACACGCTCAAGGCTCAGTTTCCGCCACGGACCACAGATGTCACGACCGAGGAGTTCCTGACCGCGATCAAGCGCGCCCTGAAGCTCTTTGGGCGCGACGGTCGCTTCCCCTGCACGATCCTCGTCCTCGATGAAGTGCAGCAGTACATCGGCGACTCGAACGACCGATCGACGCTCGTCACCGAGGTCACCGAGGCGCTTTCCAAGCAGCTCGACAGCCACGTGATCGTCGTTGCATCCGGGCAGAGCGCGCTGACCGCGACTCCGAAGCTACAGAAGCTGACGGACCGCTACACCATCCGCGTCCAGCTCTCTGACCAGGACGTGGAAGCCGTCATCCGCAAAGTCCTTCTTCAGAAGAAGCCGGCCTCGATCGGCCCCGTTCGAGACTTCCTCGACAAGCACGGCGGCGAGGTCTCGCGGCAGCTGCAAGGGACTCGTATCGGCGAGACCGCTCAGGACCGCGACGTGGTCGTCGACGACTACCCGTTGCTTCCTGCTCGGCGTCGGTTCTGGGAGCACTGCTTTCGCGCGGTCGATGCGGCCGGCACGCAGAGCCAGCTTCGTTCCCAGCTCCACATCATTCACGACGCCGTGAAGGACATCTCGAGTCGTGACCTCGGCGTGGTCGTCCCCGGCGACGTCCTGTTCGAAGCGCTCGCGACCCTGATGGTGAACACGGGCGTGCTCCTTCGCGAGCTTAACGACCGGATCATCAGCCTCTCGAAGGACGGCTCCGACGAAGGGAGGCTGGCGCGTCGCATCTGCGGGCTCGTCTTCCTCATCAGCAAGCTGTCGCGAGACGCCGGCGCGGACATTGGTGTCCGCGCCTCGAAGGATCACATCGCGGATCTCCTGGTTGATGACCTGCTCGCGGACAACGGCAAGCTGCGCAGCTCCGTGGAGACGGTCCTCGAAAAGCTCGCCGCCAACGGCGCGCTGATGAAGGTCGGCGACGAGTACCGCCTCCAGACAAAGGAAGGCTCGGAATGGGATCGCGAGTTCCGCAACCGCCAGACGCGTCTGGCGAATGACGACGCGGACCTCCAGATTCGTCGCGACCAGCTTGTCTACGCTGAGGCCGACCGCGTGATCCGCTCGGTGAAGATCGTCCAGGGCGCGGCGAAGGAGGCTCGTCAGATCGTGGTGTCGCGCGACCAGACTCCACCTCCTGGGTCCGGTGAGAGCGTGCCGCTCTGGATCCGTGACGGCTGGTCTGCGAGCGAGAAGGAAATGGTCGACGCCGCGCGTGCGGCGAATACCGACAGCCCCACCGTCTTCGTATTTGTCCTGCGGCAGGCGGCCGACGATCTCCGGAAGCTGATCGTCGAAACCGAAGCGGCGCAGCAAACCGTTGATGCGAAGGGCGTCCCGACAACTCCCGAGGGAAGCGAAGCACGCCGGAGTATGGAAAGCCGCCGCGATGTCGCCGCGAAGCAGCGCGACGAACTCATCAAGCAGGTCGTCGCCAATGCCAAGGTGTTCCAGGGCGGTGGCGCAGAGCTTCTGCAGCTGACGCTCGAGGAGCGCGTGCGGGACGCTGCGAACGCGGCCTTGGTGCGACTCTTCCCGCGCTTCAAGGAGGCCGACTCCGCTGCGTGGGAAACGGTCATCAAGCGCGCGAAGGACGGCGCGGACCAGCCGTTCCAGCCCGTAGGCCATGGCGGTGCCACCGAGCAGCACCCGGTGTGTCAGCAGGTCATCGCGACAATCGGGTCAGGCAAGATTGGCGGCGACATTCGCAAGGCACTGCGCGCGAGCCCGTATGGCTGGCCGCAGGATGCCATCGACGCGGCGCTCATCGCGTTGCACCGGTCACAGCACGTCTCGGCGACGCTGAACGGGGCCGTCTTAGCTCTGGGGCACGTCGACC
>DASQHH010000314.1:0-3760 GCA_035632195.1 Vicinamibacterales bacterium | reverse complement strand
TCCTGAAGCTGTACGCAGCCCGCCGCGCCGTTCCGGGACACGCCTTCGGCCCCGACTCGCATTGGCAGAAGGAGTTCGAAGACGCCTTCGAGTACGAGCTCACCGCCGATCAGAAGAGCGCGATTACCGACATCAAGGGCGACATGGAAGCCCCGACGCCGATGGATCGCCTGCTCTGCGGCGACGTCGGGTACGGCAAGACCGAGGTGGCCATCCGCGCGGCGTTCAAGGCGGTGATGGACGGCAAGCAGGTCGCCTTCCTCGCGCCGACGACGGTCCTCGCGTTTCAGCATCAGAAGACGCTGAAAGACCGATTCGCAGGTTTTCCGGTGCGCATCGAGATGATCAGCAGGTTCCGGACGAAGCAGGAACAGCACGACGTCGTCGTCGATCTGGCGGCCGGCAAGGTCGACGTCATCGTCGGCACGCACCGGCTGCTCTCGAAGGACGTGCAGTTCCGCGATCTCGGCCTGCTCATCGTCGACGAGGAGCAGCGGTTCGGGGTCGCGCACAAGGAGCGCATCAAGCAACTCAAGAAGCGCGTGGATGTGCTGACGATGACGGCGACGCCGATTCCACGGACGCTGAACATGTCGCTCGTCGGCATCCGCGACATGTCGATCATCGAGACGCCGCCCAAAGACCGGCTGTCGATTCAGACGAACGTCGTCAAGTTCGATGCGCAGGTCATCGGACGAGCCATCCGCAGCGAACTCGCGCGCGGCGGCCAGGTGTATCTCGTGCACAACCGCGTCGAGTCGATCTTTTCGATCGGCAGTCTCGTCCAGCGGCTGGTTCCCGAGGCGCGCGTCGTCGTCGGCCATGGGCAAATGGAAGAAGACCAGCTCGAGCGCGCGATGCTCGACTTTGTCGCGCGCAAGTTCGACGTCCTGCTGGCGACGACCATCGTCGAGAACGGCCTCGACATCCCGAACGCGAACACCATCATCATCAACCGCGCGGATCGGTACGGACTGTCGCAGCTGTATCAGCTCCGCGGTCGCGTCGGCCGATCCGATCGTCCCGCGTACGCCTATCTGCTGATTCCGCCCGAAGACAATCTGTCGCCCGTCGCAAAGAAGCGGCTTGCCGCGATCAAGGAGTTCAGCGACCTCGGCAGCGGCTTCCGCGTCGCCGCGCTGGACCTCGAAATCCGCGGCGCCGGCAACCTGCTCGGCGGCGAGCAGAGCGGCCACATCGACACGGTCGGCTTCGAGATGTACATGAAGCTGCTCGAGCAGACCGTCAAGGAGCTGAAGGGCGAGGAGGTCGAGGACGACGTGCGCGCGACGGTCAACCTCCGGGTGGACCTGCGCATCGACGAGTCCTACATCCCTGACATGAACCAGCGGCTGATGCTGTATCGCAGCGTCGCCGGGGCCCGCAGCGACGAAGAAATCGACGACATTCTCGAAGGCGCGCACGATCGGTACGGCCAGCTGCCCGACTCGGTGCTCAACCTGGCCGACTACGGGCGCATCCGCGTGATGGCCGGCCGCCTGGGCATCGACAGCATCGACCGGGAGGGCGGTACCGTCGTCTTAAAGTTCAGACCGCAGGCCAAGGTCGAGCCTGTCAGGCTCGTGTCGCTGGTGCGGCAGCGATCCGACCTCAAGCTCGTCCCGCCTGCGGCTCTTCGTCTGCAGCTCGACGCCGAAAAGAGCGCGAAGGCTTCAGCCGAGCCATCGGGTGCGAGAAGCCATCAGCCATCAGCCGTCAGCCATGGCAGACGGGGCTCCCGATCGCACGCCCCGGCCCCAAGTTGGTGGACGACTCGAGCGCGTGAAACCGAGGTCAGACCGGGATTTACAAAGGCTGAGATTCTCAAACCGGCCGCCGAAGACCCGCGCGCTCCGGGCGGCGTATTTGAGCGGGTCGGCGCCTTACTGAGCGACCTGCTAGACTGATTGTCATGAAATTCCGCGTTCTCGTTGGCTCTCTCGCCATCGTCGCGATTGCGGGCGTTGGCGCCCGCGCCGAGATTTTCGAGCAGATTCTCGTCAAGGTGAACGGCGACATCTTCACCAAGAGCGACCTCGAGCAGCGTCAGGTGGCGATGCTCCGTCAGAAGGGCGAGCAGTTCGACCCGAAGAACGATCCCAAGAACGAACAGCTCCGGAAGGCCCTCGACGAGATTACGCCGCAGATCATGGTCGACGTCGTCGACGAGATGCTGCTGTCCCAGCGCGGCCGCGAGCTCGGCTACCGGTTGAACGACGAGCAGTTCAAGTCCGTCGTCGACAGCATCAAGAAGGAAAACAAGATCGAGACCGAGGAGCAGTTTCAGGCCGCGCTCAAGTCCGAGAACATGACGATGGCCGATCTGCGGCGCAATCTGGAGAAGTCGATGATCATCCAGAAGGTGCAGCAGAACGAGGTGATGACGAAGATCGGCGTCACCGAGGAAGAAGCGCGGAAGTATTACGAGTCGCACCGCAACGAGTTCACATCGGTGCCGTCCGTGACGCTGCGCGAGATTCTGGTCGCCGCCGACAGCAAGCAGGGGGGTGACGAGGGCGCCCAGCAGCGCGCACAGGCCATCCGCGCGCGCGTGACGTCGGGCGAGAACTTCGAGAAACTCGCCGCCGCAATATCCGACTCGGCGTCGAAGGCCAACTCCGGACTGATCGGCCCGATCAGCCTCACCGACGTGTCTCCCGATCTGAAGAAGGTCCTCGACACGATGAAGCCCGGCGACGTCGGTCCCGTCATCAAGACCGGACGCGGCTACCAGATCCTCAAGCTGGAGACCGTCACACCGGCGCGGACGCTGCCGTTCGAACAGGCGCGCGAGCAGATCAGCGACAAGGTGTTCGCGGAGAAGCGCAAGATCGAGTACGCGAAGTACCTCGAGAAGCTGCGCAACCAGGCGATCATCGAGTGGAAGAACCCCGACGTCCACCGCGCCTTCGACGAAGGACTGAAGCAGCTGCAGCAGACGTCCGCGCAGTGAGCGACGGCTCCCAGCACTGGTTCGCGATCTGGACGCGCTCGCGACACGAGCAGGTCGTCCGTCAGCAGCTCGAGCGCAAGAAGATCGAGGCGTTCCTCCCGACCATCACCCGCTGGAGCCGCTGGAAGGATCGCAAGAAAAAGATCGACTGGCCGCTGTTCCCCGGTTATTGCTTCGCGCAGTTCGATCCAGACGATGCGCTGGCCGTGCTGAAGTGCACGGGCGTCGTCAACATCGTGTCGTTCGAGGGAAAGCCGGCGGCCATCCCCGAATACGAGCTCGAGAGCATCCGTCTTCTCGTCGGCAGCGAGCTGCAGTTCGACCCCTGCCCGATGATTCGCGAGGGCATGATGGTCGAGGTCGTCCACGGCCCGCTGCGCGGCGTCGTCGGGCGGCTGCTGCGCAAGGACGCCAATCGCGCCCGTCTCGTGCTTTCCGTCGATTTGATCGGGCAGGCCGTCAGCGTCGAAGTCGACGCGGCTGACGTGAAGCCCTACTAGCCCCACCAAGGCTCTCGCCCTTGTGAAATTTCTGTGAAACCGTGCTATCGTCCGCGCCGTAAGAGGAGGGCCGATGGTGCAAAGACGGTTTCGGTGGGTGAGTACCTTGGTGTTCTCGACACTGGCGGTTGCCGCGCCGGCATTCGCGCAAAACAGCAGCATCGCGGGCGTGGTACGCGACGCCACCGGCGGCGTCATGCCCGGCGTCACGGTCGAAGCGTCGAGCCCGGCGCTGATTGAAAGGTCTCGTACCGCGACCACCGATTCGCAGGGGCAATACAAAATCGTCGACCTCCGGCCCGGCACG
>DASQHH010000313.1:0-2137 GCA_035632195.1 Vicinamibacterales bacterium | reverse complement strand
CGAAGACGAAATCAAGGCGGCGCTCCGCAGGCGCGTCAACAGCTCCGTTCGCGGCGGGAAGAGCGAAGGGGCGTTCGTGCCGGTCATCTGCGGATCCGCCTTCAAGAACAAGGGCGTTCAGCCGCTGCTCGACGCGGTCGTGGACTTCCTGCCGTCGCCGGTCGAGGTGCCCGCGATTCGCGGCCTCGATCCGAACGCCGCGGAGGGCCCCGAAGTCGAGCGCCAGGCGGCCGCCGACGCGCCGTTCTCCGCGCTGGCGTTCAAGATCATGACCGACCCGTTCGTCGGTCAGCTGGCGTTCTTCCGCGTGTACTCCGGCGTGCTCACGTCCGGTTCGAGCGTCTACAACGCGACCAAGCAGCGCAACGAGCGCATCGGCCGGCTGCTGAAGATGCACGCCAACAAGCGGGAAGAGATCAAGGAAGTCTACGCGGGCGACATCGCCGCGGCCGTGGGGCTCAAGAGCGTCACGACCGGCGACACGCTGTGCGACGAGAAGCACCCGATCGTGCTCGAGTCGATGGACTTCCCCGAGCCGGTCATCTCGCTCGCGATCGAGCCGAAGACGAAAGCGGATCAGGAGAAGCTCGGCGTCGGCCTGGGGAAGCTCATGGCCGAGGATCCGACCTTCCGCGTGAACACGGATCAGCAGACGGCGCAGACGATCATCCGCGGGATGGGCGAGCTGCACCTCGAGATCATCGTCGACCGCCTCAAGCGCGAATTCAACGTCGAGGCGACCGTCGGCAAGCCGCAGGTCGCCTACAAGGAGACGCTGACGCGTCCGGCCGAAGGCGAAATGAAGTACGCCAAACAGACCGGCGGCCGCGGCCAGTACGGCCACGTGAAGATCCGCGTGTTCCCGGGAGAGCCCGGCACCGGCTACGTCTTCGAGGACGAGATCGTCGGCGGCTCCATCCCCAAGGAATTCATCAAGCCGGTGATGGAAGGCATCAGGGAGGCGCTCACGCGCGGCGTCCTCGCCGGCTACCCGATCGACGACGTGAAGGTGGAGCTGTACGACGGCTCGTACCACGACGTCGACTCGTCGGAAATGGCGTTCAAGATCGCGGGCTCGATGGCGTTCCAGGATGCGGCGAAGCGGGCGAAGCCCGTGCTGCTCGAGCCGGTCATGCGCGTCGAAGTCGTCGTCCCGAAGGACTACATGGGCGACGTGATGGGCAACCTCTCGAGCCGTCGCGGGCAGATTCAGTCGCAGGAAGATCGCGGCGGCACGCAGATCATCTCGGCGCGGGTGCCGCTGTCGGAGATGTTCGGCTATGCGACGGACCTCCGGTCGCGGACGCAGGGCCGCGCCACGTACTCGATGCATTTCGACCGCTACGAACCCGCGCCGCAGAACGTGAGCGAGGAAGTCGTCGCGCGCATGCAGGGAAAATAAATGGCTACCGCATTTAGCGAAAAGATCCGGATTCGGCTGAAGGCGTACGACTATCGGGTCCTCGACCAGTCCACGACCGAGATCGTCGACACCGCCAAACGCACCGGGGCGCGGCTGGCCGGCCCGATTCCGCTGCCGACGGCGAAGAACAAATGGACGGTGCTCTGTTCGCCGCACGTCGACAAGAAGTCGCGCGAGCAGTTCGAGATCCGCACGCACAAGCGCCTCATCGACATCTTCGAGCCGACGCCGCAGACGGTCGACGCGCTGATGAAGCTCGATCTGCCGGCCGGCGTCGACGTCGAGATCAAGGCGTTCGGCAAGGAACACAAGTAATGGTTACCGGAATCATTGGACGCAAAGTCGGAATGACCCAGGTGTTCGATCCCGACGGGACCGTGCACCCGGCGACCGTCATCAAGGCCGGGCCGTGCGTCGTCGTGCAGCAGAAGACCAAGGATGCCGACGGCTACGAGGCGGTCCAGTTGGGGTTCGTCGAGGAGCATCCTGCGAAGACGAACAAAGCGGTGGTCGGCCATTTCAAGAAGGCCAACGTGCCGCCGACGCGCGTGCGGCGCGAGATCGGCATCGCGCCCGGCGCCGAGAGCCCGAAGACCGGAGAGCAGGTGCTCGTGTCGACGGTCTTCGCCCTGGGCGAGCGGGTCGACGTCATCGGCACCAGCCGCGGCAAGGGCTTCCAGGGCGTCGTCAAGCGCCATCACTTTGCCGGCGGCG
>DASQHH010000312.1:0-1836 GCA_035632195.1 Vicinamibacterales bacterium | reverse complement strand
ACAAGGCTGAAACGGCCGAAGGCGCCGCGCAGGTTCTCGAGCAGGCCAGCTTCGTGGTGATCATCCCCGGCTACGGTATGGCCGTCGCGCAGGCGCAGCACAAGGTGCGTGAGCTGTACGACCAGCTGAAGAAGCGCGGCATCACGGTGAAGTTTGCGATCCATCCCGTCGCGGGACGGATGCCCGGCCACATGAACGTGCTGCTGGCCGAAGCCGACATTCCTTACACCGATCTCGTCGAGATGGACGACATCAACCAGGACATCTCACAGGCCGACGTCGCGCTGGTGGTCGGCGCCAACGACGTCGTCAACCCCGCGGCGCGCACCGACAAATCGAGCCCGATCTACGGCATGCCCATCATCGATGCGGACAAGGCCCGGACGATTTTCGCGATCAAGCGCAGCAAGAACCCCGGCTTCGCCGGCATCGACAACGAGCTGTACTTCGCGGATCGAACATGGATGCTGTTCGGTGACGCGAAGATGGTCATCGGCGAGCTCGTGAAGCAGCTCGCGGGCGGCTCGGGGATGCACTAGACGTTGAGTTCACGAAGTTTCGAACAACCGCCGGACGGATGGCACTCCGTCGTACGAAGCGATCCGGATCCAGTCCTGGAAATCGCGACCGCGGCTTTGTCCGTAGGCTCTTGAACGACACGCGCTGCCTGTTCAGCACAGGCGGCTGAGCAGCAGCGGAAGCGGTTGAAATGACGCACGCGACCGTGGCGGCGATGGCTCGTTGCGGGGAGCACATCATATAGAATGAATCCTGCGGTGATAATCAAGCTTAACGGCGATCCCTACGAGATTCCGGCACCGGTCAGCGTCACGGGGCTGTTGGCCAAGCTCGATATTGATCCCAGGCGCGTAGCGGTCGAACACAACCTCATCATCGTCAAGAAGGACGCGTTCGATCGAACCACGATCGGAGACGGCGACGAACTTGAGATCGTCAACTTCGTCGGTGGCGGCTAACCCATGTCGGACACACTCATAATCGCAGGCAAGACTTTCACGTCGCGGCTCATCGTCGGGACCGGAAAGTACTCGTCCCATGCAGTGATGCAGCGCGCGCACGAAGCATCGGGCGCCGAGATGGTGACGGTCGCGGTCAGACGCGTGAACATCTCCGATCGGTCGAAGGAATCGCTCCTCGACTACATCGACAAGAACATCTTCCTGCTGCCGAACACCGCCGGCTGCTACAGCGCCGACGAGGCCATCCGCACGGCGCGGCTCGGGCGGGAGGCGGGGCTGTCGAACTGGGTCAAGCTCGAAGTCATCGGCGACGAGCGGACGCTCTTCCCCGACAACGAAGAGCTGATTGCCGCGACGAAGGTGCTCGTCCGCGAAGGCTTCGTCGTCCTGCCGTACACGAACGACGATCCGATTGCATGCCGGAAGCTGGAGGACGCGGGCGCGGCGGCCGTGATGCCACTCGGCGCGCCGATCGGATCAGGGCTCGGCATCCAGAACCCGAATAACATCCGCATCATCCGCGAATTCGCGCGCGTGCCCGTCATCGTCGATGCCGGCGTCGGCACCGCTTCGGACGCGTCGCTCGCCATGGAGCTCGGCGCGGACGGCGTCCTGATGAACACGGCAATCGCCGGCGCTGAGGATCCGGTCGCGATGGCCGAAGCTATGAAGCTCGCCGTTCGCGCGGGACGCCTCGCCTATCTCTCCGGCCGCATTCCGAAAAAGATGTACGCCAACGCCAGCAGCCCCCTCGAAGGCTTCATCGGCCGTCCCGTCGAGAAAGTCTGAACGCGCGGTTCCTCCTAGATCCAGCCGCGCAGCCGGTAGTACATCGTCGCCAGGATGTCGTAGATCG
>DASQHH010000311.1:0-4449 GCA_035632195.1 Vicinamibacterales bacterium | reverse complement strand
GCGACGGCGTTCGACAAACCGCTTCGCGAACCGGCGGCGTCGAACCCGACCGTCGCGCTGGCGCCGCTGCAGTCCGGCCAGTCGGACCGCGTGCACGTCACGATCGAGGACCCGGAGCTCTGTCCGCGGTACGCGGCGCTGCTCGCGGAGGTCACGCCCGGCGCCGCATCAGCCGGGTGGATGACGACGCGGCTGCAGGCGGCCGGCGTGCGTCCGATCAGCCCGATCGTCGACATCACCAACTACGTGCTGCTCGAGCTCGGACAGCCGACACACGCGTTCGATCTCGCAAAGCTGGCGGGACCGGAGATCCGCGTGCGGCGCGCGCGGACGGGTGAAGTCGTCCGCACACTCGACGGAGTCGAGCGGAAGCTCGACGGCGACATGCTCGTCATCGCCGACCGCGATCGCGCGCAGGCTGTCGCCGGCGTGATGGGCGGCGCGGATTCCGAGATTTCAGCGGCGACGCGGACCGTCGTCTTCGAGAGCGCGTACTTCAAGCCGGCCTCGGTGCGCCGCACGAGCAAGCGGCTCGGGCTGAGCACAGAGGCGTCCGCGCGCTTCGAGCGGGGCGCGGATCCGAACGGCGCCGGCGTCGCGCTGCAGCGCATCGCAGCGCTCATGGCGAAAACCGGCGCGGGCACGGTCCTGCCGCCGATCGTGGACGTCCACCCGAGGCGGACCGAGCCGCGGCACCTGCATCTGCGGGAGCAGCGGATGAACGCGCTGCTCGGCGTGCAGGTTCCGCCCGCGGACGTCGAGCGGATCCTCCGCCAGCTCGGCATGACCGTCACGCGCGCCCACCGGGGTGGGGGGGCAACGGGCGGGGCAATCGACGGCTGGGACGTCGTCGCGCCCACGTTCCGCGTCGACCTGCTGCGCGAGGTCGATCTCATCGAGGAAGCCGGCCGGCACTATGGGTTCGACAAGCTGCCGGACACCTTCCCCGTCGCGACGATGGCGGCGCCGCCGCCGGATGAGCGGATCAGGCGCGAAGAGCTGGTCCGCCGCATGCTGCTCGGCGCGGGGCTGAACGAAGCAGTGACGTTCGGCTTCATCGAGAAAGGCGCGGCGGATTTGGTCGCGTCGCGCGTCCCCCGCGGCGCGCAGCCGGTCGCCGTCGCCAATCCGCTGTCGGCGCTCTTCGACACCCTGCGGCCGTCGCTGATTCCCGGTGTCGTCGACTCGGTCGCGCGCAACCGCCGGCACGGCCGCGACGGGGTCGGGCTGTTCGAGATCGGCACGCGCTTTTCGAGCGCGGGAGAGACGCGCGCAGTCGCCATCGCCTGGACCGGGCCCGCGGCGCGCGTCCACTGGTCTGCCCCGCCGCGCGCGGTCGATTTCTACGACGTGGCCGGCGCCGTCCAGCTCGTGTGCGGCGCGCTCGGCGTCACGGTCCGCTTCGAGCAGGCCGATGAGCCGTTCCTCGTGCCCGGACAAGCGGCGGCGATCAGTCTGGAAAGAAGCGCGAAGGCTTTAGCCGAGCGCCCCGCCGAGCGGTCCGACGACCCTCGCGTGGGCGTCGTCGGTCAGTTGACCGCGGCAGCCGCCGAGGCTCGCGAGCTTCCGCGCGCCGATCGCGTCTTCGTGGCGGAGCTGGATCTGGACGTCCTCGGCGCGGCCTCGTCTGCGGATGCCGTGCCGGTGCGGCCGCTGCCGCGCTATCCCTCTGTCGTTCGCGACCTGTCGATCGTCGTCTCCGGCGCCTTGCCCGCTGCGATCATTCGTGGCACCATTCAGGCGGCATCGGGCTCGCTCGCCGCGCCGCTGGTCAACCCTGGCGGGGTCGAATTCTTCGATCGCTACCGCGGCAAAGGCGTGCCGGAGGGGTCGGTCAGCCTCTCGCTGCGCCTGACGTTCCAGGCGGAGGATCGCACGCTGACCGACGCGGAGGTGCAGGCAAGTTTCGACGCGGTTCTCGCCGCTCTCGTCCGCGAGCACGGAGCGGTTCAACGATAACTTTATGGCGAAAACGGCAACGCAGACGGCAGCAGGATTCGAACCGATCGATCGGCTCGAGCAGAAACTGAAGATGCTCGTGTCGGTCGTCCAGCGCATGAAGAACGAACAGGCGAAAGCCGCCGACGAAAACCAGCGCCTGTCGCGCGAGATCGAGCAGCTGCGCGCGCGACTTGCGGGCAACGACGGGCTGGCGTCGGAAGTGACGGCGCTCAAGGGCGAGCGCGACGTCATCCGGTCGCGCGTCTCCGAGATGCTCGACCAGCTCGAAGCGCTGAACCTCTGAGATGGGCGAACCTGGCGACGCCGCCGGGCAAGTCGTCCCCGTCGAGATCCACGGGCAGCGGTATTCGATCCGTACGACGCTGGCGCCGGAGTACGTGGCGCGGCTCGCCGCCTACGTCGACGAGAAAATGCGTGCCGCGTCCGACTCGGCCGCGCCCACCGACTCGCTCCGCCTCGCCGTCCTGGCCGCTTTGAACGTGGCCGACGAACTGTTCCGGTGCCGGGACACCGCCGGTGCGCGGGACGGCCAGCTGGCCGAACGCGCCGGCGAGCTCGAACGCCTGCTCGACTCGGTGTTGTCCTGAACCTTGAAACATGGAACCCGGAACCAGTAAGATTTCCATCGGGTTTTCGAGTTCCCTGCTTTGCGCGTGATGGCGGTAGGCTCGTTTGAGCCAACGTATCATCGAAGTGAGTCGCGACGCCGCGTGGTGTGCATGCCTCTGTAAGAGGAAGCCTGAAGCGCGGCTTTTTTGAGCGGTTCCACCTGCTAACACGCAGGTTCATCGACCTCCCCACACGGCAAAGCGGGGTTTTTCTACACATTCAGTCACGCGGGTCCAGAAAGGACGTGCGTGTGTCGATATTCCAGTCCGTCGTCCTCCCCGCCATCGTGACCGCCGTCGTCGCCGGCGCGGTTTTTCTCGTCTGGGTCACGAATCGCAAGCGCATCGCCGCGGAGACCGTCGGCCGCGCCGAAGAACGCGCGCTCCGCATCGTCAAGGACGCCGAGCGCGACGCCGAGACGAAGAGAAAGGAAACCCTCCTCGACGCCAAGGAGAAGGCGCACGAGATCCTCACCGGGGCCGAAAAGCAGGCGCGGCACGACCGTCAGCAAGCGGCCGAGCTCGAACAGGCGCTGGGCAAGCGTGAGGCGGGGCTGTCGTCCCGCCAGTCCGGCATCGAGCGGCTGGAGAAGGACCTCAACGCGAGGGAGAAGTCGGTCAGCGAGCGTGAGAAGACGGCGGCGGCCGCCGCGGCCAAGTACGAGCAGCTCGTCTCACAGCAGCAGCGGGAACTCGAGCGCGTCGCCGGCCTCACCGCCGACGAGGCGCGGGAGCTGCTCGTCAAGCAAATGGAGAGCGAGGCGCGCCACGACGCGGCGAACCTCCTGAAGCGGCTGGACGCCGAGGCGCGCGAGACGGCCGTCGACCGCGCCAAGCACTACATCACCGAGGCGATTCAGCGCTGCGGCGCGGAACACGCGATCGAGACGACCGTATCCGTAGTCGATCTGCCCAGCGACGACCTGAAGGGACGCATCATCGGCCGCGAAGGACGCAACATCCGCGCGCTGGAAATGGCGACCGGCGTCGACCTGATCGTCGACGACACGCCCGGCGCGATCATTCTGTCCGGCTTCGATCCCTACCGCCGGGAAATCGCGAAGAAGTCGATCGAGCGGCTGATCGCGGACGGACGGATTCACCCCGCGCGCATCGAGGAAGTCGTGCAGAAGGTGAAGAGCGAGACCGAGGACGAGGTGCGCAAAGAAGGCGCCGCCGTCGCGTTCGACCTCGGACTGCACGACCTGCACCCCGAAATCCTGCGGCTGATGGGACGGTTGAAGTTCCGCACCAGCTACGGACAGAACGTGCTCTCGCACTCCGCCGAAGTCGCGCGGCTGGCGGGGCTGATGGCCCGGGAAGTCGGCCTCGACGCGCACGTCGCCGTCCGCGCCGCCTTCGTGCACGACATCGGCAAGGCGATCGATCGCGAGATGGAAGGCACGCACCTGCAGCTCGGCATCGACTTCCTGCGCAAGCACGGCGAAAGCGAGCCGGTCGTGATGGCGATGGCCGCGCACCACATGGACATCGACTGGCCGTCGCTCGAAGCGATGATCGTCCAGGCCGCGGACGCGATCTCCGCCGCGCGGCCCGGCGCGCGCCGCGACATCCTCGAGTCGTACGTCAAACGCCTCGAGAAGCTCGAAGACATCGCCGACTCGTTCAAGGGCGTCTCGAAGTCGTTCGCGCTGCAGGCGGGCCGCGAGATCCGCATCATGGTCGAGAGCGAGAAGATCTCGGACGAAGAAGCCATCTGGCTCTCGAAGGACATCGCGCGGCGCATCGAAAACGAGCTCGAGTACCCGGGCCAGATCAAGGTGACGGTGATTCGCGAAACCCGGGCCGTCGACTACGCGAAGTGACGGTTTCCGATCTTACCGAGCAGGAGCTCGTCAGCCGCATCAAGACGCGGCTG
>DASQHH010000310.1:0-2614 GCA_035632195.1 Vicinamibacterales bacterium | reverse complement strand
AGGGCAGTAGAACACTTCGACCCACTGTACGCTGCCGTCGTCGAGTTGCCGCGCGTCGGCCATGTTGCGGAAGTACTCGTCGCCGGCAACCGATCCGCGGCCGAGTGTGCCGTCTTCGATGGCGCGCTCGAGCCGCTCGGCCTGGCCTGCTTTGACTCTGGCGGTGACGAGGTAACGCATGACATCAGTGTACGGCACTTCGTTTGCTCTTTTAATGGCGGCCGCTCAGCCGTTTTGTCGACAGCCATCCGTCGAGAGGAGGGATTCGTGCGATTCATCACTACAGTCCTGGTCGGTCTGCTTGCCGTTCCGGCTGGCGCTCGAGCCCAGACGCTCGTGCCACCGCCGACGCCGGAGTCGCACTTAATCGAAGCGAAGCGTCTGCTCGGCAATGTTGCCGCGTCGCCGACCACCGACGTCGGGAAGCAGATTGCGGCGCTGCAGGTGGACTTCACCGAGTTCACGACCGCGTACCTTTCGAACACGGGCGTCGACTGGCACGGCAAGTCCGCCGTTGTCGATCGCGATTTGAACGCGTTGCTCGGCGCAGGAAGCGAACCGTCGGCGTCTGCGGCGTCGGCATCGCTCGACCCGAGCGTCCGTAGACAACTCCAGGCGGTGAGAGACAACCTGCAGCTCTTCTACGCGGCTGTGAACGGACAGCCGCCTGCGACGCCCGCGCCGGCTGCACCGCCGTCAGCCGCCTCGAACATCGATGTCGGGACCGCCTCTGCGCTGCTGGATCGGATGCAGGCGCTCCTGGACGGTCTCACTGGCGAATCGGGAAAGCCGGTCGGCACGAGCGGCAGTCTCGGCAAAAGCCGCAAGGTCGAAGTCGACCGTCAGTCGCTCGACGAGCTGCGCGCCGAGATCGCGCAGTTGCGGACGATGATCGTGCAGAACTGAGGCGTCTGGTGTGACGCGCTCAGGCCGCGCTGAAATGAAGAGCCAGCGCGCCGATCGCGTCGTGCAGGCAGACGTCACGCGCGAGCGAGCGGAGCTCCTCAGCGACGGCGTCTGCCTCGCCTTGTCGTGGAACGCCCATCGAAAACGGGGCACCCTTATCCTGCTCGACGACGACGCGGTGATCGCTGAGCCGCACGGTTATTGCCCCGCGCTCGCAGCGGATGGCAATGACGAGCGCGTCCTCTGCGGCTGAGGGCGATTCGTTCACGGTCGACGCTTCTGCCGGGCGGCGCCATTCCATCCGCGCCGACAGCCATCCCTGGAACAGCCACGCGATCGCGGCGTCCCCCGGGCGGTGCGTCACCGCGACTTCGGCGCTGCAGAGATCGTCGATGGTCAGATCGCCGGCGGCGTGAAGCAGAGCCTGCCGGACCGGTGTCAGTCGCGTCCAGTTCACGTCGGCGATGTCGAGCGTGCGATCTGCGAGCAGCGGCGCGACGGCCAGCACGCCGCCGCGGACGTCCTGCCACTGCCGGCTGTCGTAGATGAACTGGCGTCCCATTGCGACGAGTGCGTCCACGATAGGCACGCGAGACAGGTCGGCGCGCCACCAGAGCGACGTCGGCACGTCGCCGCGCACCAGGCGGCGGACGATTGACGGCAGCGCCGCTTCGGCGCAGCCGGACTGGACCGCGATCTGTTCGACGCCGTAGCGTGCCTCGGGCGGCCCGAACGTGAGGACGCCGACTCGCGCCGCCAGCGGCCCTCCCGCGCATTCGCGCCCTTCGTCGTGCGTGATGACGATGACGCGCGACGGGTGATGGGCGCTCACCTCGTCGAGCGTGTAGCGATCGCTGCGGCTGATGGTCTGGGAGGGCGCGACCGTCTGGTCGCGGACCACGATGAGGTTGGACATCACCGCGCGCGCGACCGGCCTGGCGCGTCCGGCGAGCTCCCGCCACAACGCCGCGAGGTCCGCCTCGATCGCGTCCGGCGTCGTCGCGCGCCAGTTCGCGTCGCCTACAGGGGCCGCCATGATCGTCCCGATGCCTGGATCAATCGATCGGCTTCCGGAGGTCCCCAGTCGCCGGCGGCATAGGTCGGAATCCGGTCCGCCGATCCCGACGGGGCGGACCAGTGATCGAGGATCGGCATCACCCACCGCCACGCCGCTTCGACTGCATCACGGCGCATGAAGAGCGTCTGATCGCCCGCCATCACGTCGAGCAGCAGCCGCTCGTACGCCTCCGGCGACGATCCGCCGAACGTGCTTCCGTACTGAAAGTCCATGCGCACTGGATAAATTCTCACACGCGGCCCCGGAATCTTCGAGCTGATCGCGAGCGCGAATCCCTCGTCGGGCTGGATGCGGATGGACAGCACGTTCGGGTCCAGGCGGTTCGTCGGATCGGCGTTGAAGAGGATGGGCGGCACTTCTTTCAGATGGATGGAAATCTCGCTGGCCCGCTTCGGCAGCCGCTTGCCGGTCCGCAGATAGAACGGCACGCCCGCCCAGCGCCAGTTGTCGAGGAACAGCTGAAGCGCGACGAACGTTTCGACGCGCGAGTGAGGGTCGACGCCTTTCTCTTCGCGATAGCCGGGCACCGGCTTGCCGAGGTCGAATCCCGCCGTGTACTGCGCGCGGACGACATTCATGGCGACGGCGTCGCCCGTGATCGGACGCAGCGATTGCAGCACGTGCAGCTTC
>DASQHH010000309.1:0-5901 GCA_035632195.1 Vicinamibacterales bacterium | reverse complement strand
CCGCCGATCAACGCGGGCGAACTGAGGCGAACGAGGGCGCCGGGAAGCACGGCGCCCTGTTCGTCCTTGACCGTTCCGACGAGCGCGCCCGTCAGCGCCTGCGCGGCGCCGACGACCGGCAGCATGAGGCACGCAATCGCGATGGCACAAAGGAGCCGGAAGCGCATGTGAATCTCCCCGTCCTTTCTAGTTCTGCCCGGAGTCGCCGGCGCGGCGGAGGTTGTGCTTCGCCACGTAAGTGCCGATCGCGCGGCCCAGATCGGCGCCGGCCTCCTGATCGAAACGGAAGTGGATGCCGCCGTAGACGCGCGCGTCGCTGATGTCGTCGGTGATCTGACGGAACGTAGTGTAATTGAGCGTCACTCCGGGCAGCGCCGCAGTCGTCATGGTGATGGCGTGGCCACCTTCACCGAAGATCCGGCGCAGCACTTCGGCGCCGGCATTGGCGGCGCTGCCGTGGTTCGACGGATAGCTCGGGAAACACGGCGTCACGATGAACGGCTTGTACGCGGTGTCCGCCTGCGTCTTGTCGTTGCCGTCTTCGTCGCCGTGGAAAATCGCCGTCTCGGGCCGCCAGAACGTGTAGTGATACTTGATCGCGAACGAGGCGACGAGGCTGTCGTTGGTCGCCATGTTGACCAGCGCCAGCATCCGCGCATTCTGCGACAGCGAGGTGCCCTCAGCGGCGGCAACCTGCCGCGCGGCCAGGTTGAGAACATAGCCCGGCGACGCCGCCGCATAGAAGCGCGCGACGTTCGCACGGTCCTGCGGCCGGTCGGTGGGGCTCGCGTTGATGTCGCCGACCCGCATCACTTCGTTGTAGCTCTGGGCGTAGCGCTCGCTCGTCAAATCCGGCGGCGGACCGGGGGCAAACTGGTCGACCCACGCCCGGCTGCCCGGCGTGCTCGGTACCCCGAATGGCGTCACGTTCGGCCACTGAAAGAAGATGCCGCCGGCGGCGGGGCAGCTGGGCGTCAGCTGCCACTGGCCCGGGTCGGTCGACGTCGGCTGGTAGAACTGCGCCGGCGACGAGCCGTCGTTGTTGCGCAGCGCGATCATCTGCGCCGCTGCGGCCTGACCCGTCGCGATGCCGCCGTTCTTGGCGGAGCCGTCAGGGATCGCCCCCAACGACGCCGCGTAGGCCGGGTCGAGATTCGGCGCCAGCGGGAAGTAGTGCTTCAGCACCGCGTACGCGGCGGAGACGGCGGCGGCATCAGCCGACGCGCCGGCGGGGGCGACGACGGTGCCGAGGTACGGGTTGTAGTCGCCCGTGATTGCATTGACCGCTTCGAACACGGCGAGCTGTGTGATGGCGAGAAAGCGCGCCTGCGCGAACGGAGTCTGACCCTGACCGACGACGGTCGCCACAGCGATGGCGTTCCAGTCGAGAACGACGTCGGCGCGCGCCCGGATTGGGCAGCAGAGCACGGCGGCGAGCGTGACGGTAGCGAGCAGTCTCGTCATGGATGTTCCCCCTGACCTCAAGAGGCGGAAAGGGGCCGCCTAAACGGACATCTCTCGAAACACGGCTAAAATGCACTCGTTTTGACTCCCTCCCACGATGTCACCGGCCTCCTCAAAGCCTGGCGCGAGGGAGACGAAGCGGCGCTGGACGCCTTGATGCCCCTCGTCCACGAGGAACTGCGGCGCATCGCCCGCGGGTGCCTGCACGGCGAGCGTGCCAGGCACAGCGTCCAGGCGACCGAGCTGGTCAACGAAGCCTTCCTGCGCATGGTCGACGTGCAGCACGTCGACTGGCAGAACCGCACCCACTTTCTGGCGATGTCGGCGCGGCTGATGCGCCGCGTGCTCGTCGACCTCGCGCGCGCGCGGGCCGCGGACAAGCGCGGCGGCGGCGCGGTGCGGGTCACGCTCGACGAGGCGGCGCTCCCCGGCGTCGCGCCCCACGCGGACGTCATCAGGCTGGACGATGCGCTGCAGGCGCTGGCGGCGCTCGACGAACGCAAGAGCCGCGTCGTGGAGCTGCGATTCTTCGGCGGCCTGACCACCGACGAGACTGCCGCTGCGCTCCAGGTCTCGACCAAAACTGTGCTGCGCGACTGGGAATTCGCGCGCGCCTGGCTGCAGCGCGAGCTGACCCGCGGGGACGGCCGTGACGCCTGAGCGCCTCCGCGAAATCGAAGCGATTTTCCACGAGGCGCGCGAGCGGTCGCCCGGGGAGCGCGACGCCTTTCTCGCGCGCACGTGCGCGGATGATCCCGAGCTGCGGCGCGAAGTCGAGTCGCTGCTGACCGAGCGCGCGGGCGGCATCATCGATGCGCCGATTGCCGCCGTGGTCGCCGAGCTCGCGCCCTCCTCCCCGCGGCTGGCGCCGGGCTCGTCGGTCGGTCCCTATCGCATCGAGCGGCTGATCGACGCCGGCGGCATGGGCGAGGTGTACCGCGCGCGCGACATGAGCCTCGGCCGCGACGTCGCCATCAAGATCCTTCCGCGGCATTTCGCCGCGGATGCCGGCCGGCTCGCCCGCTTCGAGCGTGAGGCGCGCGTCCTCGCCACCCTCAATCACCCGCACATCGGCGCCATCTACGCCATCGTCGACGCCGGGGACGTCCGCGGCCTCGTCCTCGAGATGGTTGAAGGACAGACGCTGGCGGATCGTCTGGCCGCGGGTCCGCTGCCGATGGGCGACGCCCTGCGCGTCGGGCACCAGATCGCCGACGCGCTCGAAGCGGCGCACGAGAAGGGCGTCGTCCATCGCGATCTCAAGCCGGCCAACATCAAGATCACGCCGCAGGGCGTCGTCAAGGTGCTCGACTTCGGTCTGGCGAAAGCGCTCGCGGAAGGCGCACCGGAGCCGTCGCAGTCGTCTACTACGTCGGCGGGGCGGACGACGGCCGGCGCTGTTCTCGGGACGGCCGCGTATATGAGCCCCGAGCAGGCGCGGGGGCAGGCGGTCGACAAACGCGCCGATATCTGGGCCTTCGGGTGCGTGCTCTTCGAGATGCTGACGGGCGCATCCGCGTTCGCGCGCGACAACTCCACCGACACCATTGTCGCCGTCGTGACCGCTGAGCCCCCGTGGCAGTCGCTGCCGCCGGACACGCCCGCAGGCATCCGGCGCGTCTTGACGCGCTGCCTGCAGAAGGACGCCGGCCGGCGGCTGCACGACATCGCCGACGTGCGGCTCGAGATCGAAGACGCGGCGGCCGCGCCCGTCGAACCCGTCGCCGCGCCGGCGCCGCGCCGCCGGTCCCGCGCTCCGCTTGCCGCGATTGCGATTCTTGCCGCCCTCGCCGGGCTGTGGGCGGTCCGCGACCGGCTGCGGCCCGCGTCGGAGGCGCTGCCGGAAGCGCGCGCGACACGGCTGACCGCGCTTGCCGGCCTCGAGGAGTCGCCCGCGATTTCACCGGACGGCAGGTCGGTCGCATTCACGGGCGGCGTGGACGGAAGGCGTCAGGTGTTCGTGCAGCTCATTGCCGGCGGCGCGCCGCTCCAGATCACGCACGACGCCGTCGATCACGAGAGTCCGCGCTGGTCGCGCGATTCGAGCACGGTTCTGTATTTCGCGCCCGCGGTGCCGGGAACGGTTCAGGGAAGCATCTGGGAGATCTCCGCGCTTGGCGGCGTGCCGCGTCGGATCGTCAACAGCGTCGGCGGCGCCGACATCAATCCGGTTGACGGGCGGCTCGCGCTCTTCCGGCTGGCGAAGGACGGCATCCAGCTGGTGACGTCCGCCGCCGACGGTTCACAATCGAGCGTGGTCGCGCAGCTGGCGGCGACCACGTACTTCCTGTATCCGCGGTGGTCGCCCGACGGCAAATGGATCGCCTTCCAGCAGGGCGACAGCATCCGGTTCGACGTGTTCGTCGTGCCTGCCGGCGGAGGCAAGCCGCAGCGGCTGACGCACGAAAACAACCAGATGGGCGGTTTCGCGTGGCTGCCCGACAGCAGCGGGATCGTGTACAGCTCGAGCCGCGGCGACACGATGCCGTATCTGTCGACGCTGAGTCTGTGGCAGGTGGCGCTCGACGGCGGGCGCGTCCGGCGGCTCACGTCGGGCGAGGCGTCGTACGAGAGGCCGGACATCGCACGGAACGGCACGATGCTGGTCGGCCGCATGAAGCTGCAGACCGACATCTGGAAGTTCCCGATCGACGGCGCTCCCGCCGAGAACGTGCGGCGCGGCGTGCGTCTGACGCGGCAGACCGGCCAGGTGCTCACGCCGACCGCAAGCCCCGACGACAAGGAAGTCGCGTTTCTCTCTGACAGCGGCGGGCACGCGAACCTGTGGGTCGTGAACGCCGCGAGCGGCGCGATGCGGCAGATCACCTACGAGCGGGATCCGAACGTGGCCGTGGGCGTTCCGGTGTGGTCGCCCGGCGGCGACGCCATCGCCTTCGTCTCGTCGCGCGGGAACGCCGGGTTGACGTTCGGAGTCTGGCTTGTACAGTCGGATGGCAGCGACCTGCGCAGTGTGGCGAATCCCGGTCTGGGCCCTGCGTGGTCGCCGGACGGCCGTTCGGTGTACTACTCGACGCGGGACGGTGCCGCCGCGACGGCGGTGGTGCTGAAGAAAGTGCCGGTCGACGGAGGATCCGCCGTGACCGTGTCGACCGAGCCGGTGCGCAACGTGATCGGAATGACGGGCGCCACTCTGTACTATCTCGTCGATCGGTCGCTCGCCGACGGCACGCCGGAATTCGAAATCCGCGGCGCGACTCCCGAAAACGCGCCGTTTCGCGTCGTTGCACGTATTCCGGACTCCCGCATCCCGATCTGGCAGATCGCGAATCCCGTGCTGTCGCCCGACGGAAAATGGATGGCGCAGGCGCTCACCGACGGGTTGACGACGAACATCTGGGCGCTGTCGACCGCGACCGGCGAATGGCGGCAGATCACCGACTTCGGCGACCGCGCGACGTTCATCGCCCGCCGCGTGTCGTGGTCGTCCGACGGGCGCTCGGTCCTCGCCGCGGTCGCAGACGGCGATTCCGACATCGTGCTGCTCGATGGCCTGATCAAGCGCGAATAGAGAATTGCGGATTGCGGATTGATGATTGTGGATTGATTGGTGATTTCTTCATTGTCGATTGGGGTTCTTGGTTCTCACGATTGATCAATTCACGATCAATCCTCAATCATCGATCCGCAATCGTCAATCAAAAGGCTTCCAGAATCGCAGACACGATCGTGCGCGCGAATTCGCTGCTCATGCGGTCGAGCGCGCCGGTGTCCTGCTGGAAGAACGCGACCGCGTCGGTGCTCGCGCGGCCGGCGGTGGCGTCGTACTCCTGCCGGAACATCACGCTCGGGTTCTCCCAGAGCATGGTGTTGTCGCGCGTCTCGCGCAGCTCGATCCGCGCCGTCATCGTGATCGCATAGCGCGATGCCAGGCCGGTCTGCTGGTTGATGGTCACCGGCTGCAGCGTCACGGCGCTGACCTCGCCGTTCAGCAGCAGATCCACCCCGGTGTTCTGCGGCAGGATCTGGTACTTGCCGCGGCCGATGAACTCAGCCCTCACCTTGTTGGTGACCAGCGTTTCCAGGTTGAAGACCGTCGTCCGGTTCACGAACGCCGGGATGCCGATGGTCTTCACGTACGCCGGCAGGAACGATCCGCGGCCGGCAAGCGCATAGCCGCACGCCTGCGCAGAGAGCGCCGCGAGCACGATCACCCAGCGCGCGCTCTTCATTTCACCACCACGCTGACCAGCGGCCCCTTGGCCACGAGCGTCTTGATGACCTGCTTGCCTGCGAGGTGGGCCTGGACCGCTGCATCGTCCAGCGCCCGCGTCCGCAGCTCGTCGTCGGACAAGCCGGCCGGCACCGTCAGCCGCGCGCGAATCTTGCCGTTGATCTGTATTGGCACGAATACTTCGTCCGCCTTTGCGATCTCCGGGTCGAACGCCGGCCACTTCGCGGCCTGCAGGCCGCCCGTAT
>DASQHH010000308.1:0-10668 GCA_035632195.1 Vicinamibacterales bacterium | reverse complement strand
GCCGCTGCCGCAGCGGTGTAGTCGTCGATGTCGGACGCGCCGTAGCCGACGAGCGTGATGTCCTTCGTCCGTCCGTGGACGTTCATGCCGTCGATATTGATGTTGGCGAGCGTCTTCGCGAGCGGATAGATCGGCGTCACTGAGTAGTACTGCGACCCCAGCAATCCCTGCTCTTCGGCGGTCACCGACATGAACAGAATCGAGCGTTTCGGCGGAGAGGGCAGCTGCGTGAACGCGCGGGCCATTTCGATGATCCCGGCCACGCCGACGGCGTTGTCCTTGGCGCCGTGGTAAATCCGGTCCCCGTCCACCTCCGGCCCGATGCCGAAGTGATCCCAGTGCGCGGTATAGATGACGTACTCGTTCTTGAGCGCCGGGTCGGAGCCTTCCAGCCTGCCGACGACGTTGCGCGAATCGATCGTCCGCAGCTTATTGCGCAGCGCCATGGTCGCCGTGACGCCGAGCGGCACCGGCTTGAAGTCGCGAGTCGCCGCCTGCTTTTTCAGCGCGTCGAAGTTCTGTCCGGCGGTCGTCAACAGCTCGCGGGCGCGGTCGAGCGTGATCCAGCCTTCGATCGCCGCGCGGCCCATGTTCTTGTCCGGCGTCACGAGATCGAACTGCTCGGTGACCTTCGACTGCACCACTTCGAACGGATAGCCGGCAGGCCCCGTCTCGTGGACGATCAGGACGCCTGCCGCGTGCTTCTCTGCGGCGATCTCGTACTTGTACGTCCAGCGGCCGTAGTACGTCATCGCCTTCCCGCCGAATGTCTTTGGATCGAGATCGTTGGGATTGTTCGGGTCGGGCACCGGCGGATCGTTGACCAGCATGACCAGCGTCTTGCCGGTCACGTCCATGCCTTTGTAGTCGTCCCAGTTGTATTCCGGCGCGACCACGCCGTAGCCGACGAACACGAGTTCCGAGTTTTTGATGCTCGCGTGCGCGTCGACGTGCTTGGTCCAGGCGACGACGTCGTCTTTCCATTTCAGCGTCGTTTCCTGCTTGCCCTTCTTGAACACGAGCGGCGCGGGCTCGGCGGTAATGCCGACGAGCGGCACGTTCTGCACGTACGTCCCGTCGGTATTGCCCGGCTTCAGGCCGATCCTGCGGAACTGCTCTTCGATATAGCGAACGGACAGATCCTCGCCCTTCGTGCCCGGCGCGCGGCCTTCGTATTCGTTCGACGACAGCACCTTCGTATGCGCCATCACCGCGTCGGCGTCGATCGCCGGCAGCTGCCCGATCGGGATCGTTCCGGACGGCACGGCGGCCGGCGGCGTCGCGGGTTCGGAGGAACAGGCAGCGGTCGCGAGGAGGACGACGAGAAAAAAGCGCATAGGACGACTCAGTTTACTCCCACGCTCGGCCAAAGCCGACCGTTCGGAGCGCGAGGCTTCAGCCAAGCCGTTCGGAGCGCGAGGCTTCAGCCGAGCGTTCGGAGGAGCTCCAGCGTTGCCAGCGCCAGAACCTTTGTCGCGTCTATCAGATGATCGACGCGGCAATACTCGTCCGGCTGGTGCGCGAGCTCGAGCTCGCCGGGACCGTAGGCGATGCAGTCGGGAATGCCCGCGATGCGCGCGACGTGCTTGTGATCGTACGTTCCCGGGCTGGCGACGAGGCGCGCATCGCTGCCGAGGATCCGCCGGATTGCCGCGCCGACGTGCGCCACGACCGGCGACGCGTGCGGCGTCATCACCGGCTCGACGACCATCAGATCGCGCAGCTCGTGCTCGACGCCAGGCCCGCCAGGCATCGTCGCCAGCGCACGCCGGACGATGTCCGAGATTTCGTCCCTGACGGCGGCCAAGCCCTCCTCGATGAGAAACCGGCGATCGAACACCGCCCGGCACCGGTCCGCGACGCACGGCGTCTGGATCCCGTCGATCGGCTGCCCGCCCTCGATCGCGTTGATGTTGATCGTGGCATGACGCGCCGCGTCGGGAACCACCGGCATGGCCGTCATGCGTCTCGCGAGCGCGGGCTGCAGGTCGCGACGGATCGCGGCGATGACCTCGTTCATGCCGTCGATCGCGCTGACGCCGAGGAACGGCATGCTGCCGTGCGCGATCCGCCCGCGCGTCGTCAACTCGAACCAGTAGACGCCGCGATGGCCGACGCAGATGCGATCGACGTTCAGCGGCTCGGGAATGATCACGCAGTCGGTTCGCCCGCGCGCGATCCGTCCGATGCCGGCCAGATGCGCGACGCCCGCGAACCCGCCGCTCTCTTCGTCGACCGTGCCGCTGATTTCGATCGCGCCCGGCACCGTCACGCCGGCGCGCCGAATCGCTTCCGCGGCGAACACCGCGGCGGCGATGCCGGCTTTCATGTCGCACGTGCCGCGGCCGAAGATCCTGCCGTCACGGATTTCCCCTCCGAACGGATCGACCGTCCAGCCGTCACCGGCCGGAACGACGTCGATGTGGCCGTTCAGGTGGACGACCGGTCCCGTGCTCGATCCGCGGCGGCCGACGACGTTGACGCGCGGATGCGCGGTCGTGTGCTCCGGGCGGCCTTCGGCGGGGATGTACTCGACGTCGAAACCGAACCCGGCGAGCCGCTCCCCGAGCAGGCGCGCGCAGTCGGCATAGAACTCCCCGGGAGGATTGACGGTCGGAATCCGCACCAGTTCGCGCGTGAGATCGACGATCTCGTCCTGCGCGCGGTCGACTTCCGCGATGACCTTGTCGACGTCGTGCATGGGGGCCTGCCCCGAGCGAGCCTCGCCATCAAGCGAGTCGAGGGGATCGTTACAATAGCCCAATGCGCCATCTCGCCGTCGTCGCGGGGTTGTGGACCGCGGTTGCCGTCCAACCGGCGCCCTCGAATCTCACGCTGACCGCCGTTTCAGGAGTGAAGGTCGGCCACTTCACCCTGAGCGAACGGCCGACCGGATGCACCGCCATTCTCGTCGAACGGGGTGCGACGGCCGGCGTCGACGTGCGTGGCGCGGCGCCCGCGACCGCCGAGACGGACCTGCTCAAACCGGTCAATCTCGTGCAGCAGATCTTCGCCATCTCGCTGTCCGGAAGCAGCGCTTTCGGTCTCGACGCGCGCAGCGGCATCGTGAGCTATCTCGACGAGAAGAACATCGGCTTCAAGACGTACGGCGGCACCATCAACGTCCCGATCGTTCCGGCCGCGAGCCTGATCGATCTGAATATCGGAGGCAAGCCGAAGGTCCACGTGAACGCGGACTGCGGGTATCGTGCCGCGGCTGCGGCCACAGACGCTCCTGTCGCCGAAGGGAACGTCGGCGCCGGCGCGGGCGCGACAGTCGGCAAGTGGACCGGCGGCGGCGTCCGCGCGATGAAGGCCGGTATTGGCACTGCCGCAGTCCGCATGCCCGACGGGCTCATCGTCGCTGCCCTCGTCGCGGTCAACGCCGCCGGCGACATCATCGATCCGGTCACGAACAAGGTCGTCGCGGGCGTGCGGACGGAGGACGGGAAATCGCTTTCCGATCCGCGGAAGCTGCTCACAGCCGGTGCGGTTCAGACAATCGGCGTCGGCGAGAACACGACGCTCGGCGTGGTCGCGACCAACGCGGCGCTGACCAAGACGCAGGCGACCAAGATTGCGGAGATGGCGCACGACGGCTACGCGCGCGCCCTCTATCCAAGCCACACGATGGGCGACGGCGACACGATCTTCGCGCTTGCGACCGGCACGAAAGCGGGCGACCCGAACGTGAATCTCGTCGGCGAGCTCGCCGCTGAAGTCGTCGCGCAGGCCATCGTCCGCGCGGCGACGCAGGCGACCGGCATTCCCGGCTACCCCGCGGCGCGCGACATCCGGTGAATCTCTTCTACGTCGCCGTTCTCGCCGGCTATTCGCTGGCGTTGATGGCGCTCGGCCTGTGGCTCGGACGCGCGGTCCGCGCCACCGGCGATTTCTTCGTCGCCGGACGCCGGCTCGGGCCGGGACTGATCTTCTCGACAATGCTCGCGGCGAACATCGGCGCGGGATCGACGGTCGGCGCCACGGCGGAAGGCTACCGCAACGGGCTCGCGGCCTGGTGGTGGGTCGGCTCGGCGGCAATCGGATCGACGGCGCTCGCGTTCACAGTCGGTCCGGCAATGCGCCGCATGGCGGCAGCCCACGGTCTCAAGACGGTCGGCGACTATCTCGAATTCCGCTACGACCGGCGCGTGCGCGCGGTGATTTCGGTGGTCCTGTGGATCGGATCGATCTTCATCCTCTCGTCGCAGCTCATCGGGATCGGGCAGATTCTCCAGGCCGTGGCCGGCGTCCCGGCCGCGATCGGCTGCACGGTAGGCGGCCTCGTCATCACCGCGTACTTCGGCGCAGGCGGCCTGCTGACGTCCGCGCGCGTCAACGTCGTTCAGCTCACCGTCAAGCTTGCGGGATTCGCGATCGCGGTGCCGCTCGCGCTGAACGCTGCGGGTGGCGTCACGGCGTTGCGCCACGCGGCGGACGTCGAGCCTGCATACTGGTCCTTCTGGCGTCCGGGCGTCTCCTTCGGTTTCCTGATCGCCTTCGCTCCGGCATTCGTCGTGTCGCCGGGCCTGCTGCAGAAGGTGTTCGGCGCGCGCGACGATCGAGCGGTCAGGACCGGCGTCGGGCTCAACGCGGTCGGGCTGCTGCTCTATGCCGGCGTACCGGTCGTGCTCGGCATCGCCGCTCGCGTGCTGTACGCGCCGCTCACGGACAGTCAGCAGGCGCTGCCGGTGATCCTGTCACGCCCGCTGCCCGCGCTCGCCGGCGCCGTCGGGCTTGCGGCGGTCTTCTCCGCCGAAATCAGCGCTGCCGACGCGGTGATGCTGATGCTGACGACTTCGCTCTCGCAGGATCTCTACAAGCGCTTCGTCGCGCCGGCCGCGAGCGACGCGCGGGTGCTGGCGGTCGCCAGGATGGCGACGGTCGTCAGCGGCGCGCTCGGCGTCGTCCTGGCGATCACGTCCTCGAGCATCGTTCAGGTACTGACGGTTTTCTACACACTGCTGACCGTCGCCCTGTTCGTACCGATCGTCGCCGGGCTGTACTCGCGCTCGACGACGGCCCGGGAGGCGCTCGCGTCGATTTGGGCCGGCATCGCGACCATGTTTATCATCTACGTTTTGACCGGAGGCGCCGGCTGGGGGCTTGTGACGCCCGCTGCCGGCGGGCTGGCAGCGGCACTCGCCGCGTGGGGAGCATTCGTATGCGGTCGTTTCGTATCGCGGTGATTGCGGGAGACGGAATCGGGCGGGAGGTCGTTCCCGCCGGCCGGGCGGCGATTGAGGCCGCCCTGAAGGCAACATCGGCGACGGGCGACGCGACGCTGACGTTCGACGATCTCCCCTGGGGCTGCGATTACTACGTCGCGCACGGCCGGATGATGGACGCCGACGGCTTCGACCGGCTGGGGAAGTACGACGCCATTTACCTCGGCGCCATCGGCGATCCGCGGGTGCCTGACCACATCGCGGTCTGGGACCTGCTGCTGCCGCTCCGTCAGCGTTTCAATCAGTACGTGAACCTGCGGCCGATGCGGCTGCTGCCGGGCCTCGTGTCGCCGCTCGCGAACCGCGCCGCGAAGGACATCGACATGATCTGCGTCCGCGAGAACACGGAGGGCGAGTACTCCGGCATCGGCGGACGGCTGCACGTCGGCACCGCGTACGAGGTCGCCGAGCAGACGGGCATCTTCACGCGCAACGGGATCGAGCGCATCCTCCGCTACGGCTTCGAGACGGCGATGAAGCGGCCGAGGAAGCTGCTCGCCAGCGCCACCAAGTCGAATGCCCTGCGCCATTCGATGGTGCTGTGGGACGAGATCGCGGACCGCGTGCGCAAGGACTATCCGTCGGTGACCTATCGCAAGTACCACGTCGACGCGCTTGCGGCCCGCATGATCACCGCGCCGGACACCGTCGACGTCATCGTCGCGTCGAACCTGTTCGGTGACATCCTCACCGACCTCGGCGCGGCAATCTCGGGCAGTCTCGGCATCGCACCGGGCGCGAACATCAACCCCGATCGGACGTTCCCGTCGATGTTCGAGCCGATTCACGGATCGGCGCCGGATATCATGGGCAAGGGGATTGCGAACCCGATCGGCGCCATCTGGGCCGGCGCGCTCATGCTCGACCACCTCGGCCTCCGTGCCGCGCACGATCGCATCGTCGGCGCCATCGAGCGCGTCGTCGCGAGCGGCAAGGACCGGACGCCGGATCTCGGCGGCACCGCGACGACCGCGCAGCTCGCCGGCGCCATCACCAAAGAGATTGGATGATCAACGACGCACACTGCCATTTTTTCTCGACGCCGTTCTTCGCGGCGCTCGGCGGCGACGCCGCGCTGAAGAAGCTGGAATGGGATGCGCCCGGCTCCGCGGACGCGCTGGCCGATCGCTGGGTCGCGGAGCTCGAGAAGCACAAGGTGAAGCGGGCGGCGCTCATCGCCAGCATCCCTGGCGATGCGCCATCGGTGGCGGCGGCGGTCAGGAAGCACCGCGACCGGTTCGTCGGGTTCGTCATGATCGACCCGACCGAGGCGACGGCGGCGGTTTCCACCGCATCGGCGCTCGATCACGACCGGCTGCACGCGATCTGTCTCTTTCCGTCCATGCATCGCTATTCCCTTCACGACGATCGCGCGGCGAGAATCTTCGAGATCGCCTCCACGCGTCCCGGTACGGCGGTGTTCGTTCATTGCGGCGTGCTGTCGGTCGGCGTCCGGAAGAAGCTCGGACTGCCGAGCCCGTTCGAGATGCGGTTCGGCAATCCGCTCGATCTGCATGCGCTCGCGCTCGCCTATCCAAAGGTGCCGATCATCGTGCCGCACTTCGGCGCGGGCTTCTTCCGCGAGGCGCTGATGCTGGCCGATCAGTGCGCCAACGTGCTGCTGGACACATCGAGCTCGAACCGATGGATTGTCTATGAGCCCGGGCTGACGCTCGCGTCCGTGTTCCGGCAGGCGCTCGCGGTCGCGGGTCCGGACCGCCTGCTCTTCGGCAGCGATTCGTCGTTCTTTCCGCGCGGATGGGTCGCTGATGTCTACGAGACGCAGTCGCGCACGCTCGACGAGATCGGAGCCGACGCGGCCACCCGCGAAAAGATCTTCGCCGGTAACTTCGACCGCGTGTTCCGTGCGTAGAGCGGAGCCTGCTCCGCCCTACCGGTGAGGGCTTGCCCGGCCTCAGTGCGCGACAGACTTCAGATGTTCCCGCAGTAAATCGCGCCCGAAGTCGCCGTCGAAGTCGCGCCACACCGAGTGAATGTGGTTCGCATCGTTCTGCGTGTTGTCGTACTCGACGAGAAACGTCGGTCCCTGAATGCGGTAGTAATGCTTCTTTCCCCGCTCCAGCGAACCGGCCCACGCAAACGTGATCTTCTCGAAGCCGGCCTTCCGGTAGCGCGCGACCCGATCGGCGGCGATGTCGCTCGCCATGTAGCCGGTGTAGACATCGATCAGCCCTTGCAGCAGGTCGCGCTGCGACGGATTCAGCGCGCCGGCGGCGACACCCGTCGGCGTCAGCGGATCGATCTTCACGTTCGCCATCGTGATCATGTCGCCGGGCGCGTCGATCGCGATCACGGCCTTCTCGCGCTGAGCCGCGTCGAGCGCGCCCATCAGCGCGCGCGCGGCGTCTTCTTCCGGCCCGAGAATTCTCAGTCCCTTCTTGGGTCCCTCACGAACCTCGGCTGGATTGGTTCCGAAGAACGTCGGCGCGCCGGCCGCGATCTTGCCGTCGACGATGGTGAAGTGCAGCGAGACGTGATGGCCCTCGACGCGCCATCCCCATGGAGCGGCGTGCGCAGTCGTCGAAGGCGTGCCGAAGACCGAGAAGAAATACCGCTCCGTGTCGCGAATCAGCGGCCGTCCGCGCGGCGGCTGCGGCGCCGCGGCTCGCTCCGCCGCTTCGATCGCGCCGAGCACCGTCTCGAGATCCATGATCTGCGTCGCGGTCATGTAGCCGCGCTGGCTCAGTCCGCTCCTCAGCAGATCGTGCGCGAGCCTCCGCTGCGGCTCCGTCATCTCCTTGACGGTCAGTCCGTTTCGCGGAAACGTCTCGGTGGGAATGAAGTGCCAGTGCAGACGCTCGGCGTCGTCGAACGGAAACGAAGCCTTATGACGCTGCTCGGGCGACAGGCTGTCGAGAAAATGCGCCGCGGCGCTCGCCATTGCGGTCGACGATCGCTCGGCCGCAATGGGGGAACCCGCGATCAGCGCGGCCAGAATCCCGACCGTCAACAAGGCACGTTTCATCATCCACCTCGCGACGCTGATTCTAATCACTGTTGACTCGCCTCGTCAGCCGGAGGACGATGGTCAACCGACCTGTCATGCTGCGAAAGGCTTTGTTGACGGCGGCCGCCGTGTTCGCGTTTGCCTCATGGTTGAGGGCGGCCGACCCGCCCGATCCGGTGCTCGACGCCGTCCTCAAGCGCGCCGGTGAGTACGTCATCGACTTCGAACGTCAGCTGTCGGGCGTCGTCGCGGAGGAGGACTACGTGCAGAGGTCGCTCTCCGCGAACGGCGTGCCCATCATGCCGGGCGGCCATCGAGAGATGAAGTCCGATTTCCTGATGGTGAAACCGATCGGCAGCACGCGGTACCTGGCGTTCCGCGACGTATTCGAGGTCGACAAGCACGAGGTCCGCGATCGACAGGACCGGCTGATGAAGCTGTTCGTCGAACCGACGTCGTCGACGGCCGATCGCGTGCGCGAAATCATCGCCGAGAGCTCGCGCTACAACATCGGCCGCGTCTATCGCACGATTAACCTGCCGCCGTTCGCGCTTCTGTTCCTCGATCCTTCAAATCAGCGGGGTTTCCGGTTCAAGACGACCAACGACCGGCACAGCGAGCTGACGATGTCGTCGCCGACGCCGGACGGGACGATGGTGGTGTCGTACGAGGAGACCGCGCGTCCGACGATCATCCAGAACCGCGAGCGCGGCGATCTCTTTTCCCATGGCAGGATGTGGATCGAGCCGACATCGGGCCGGGTGCTGATGACCGAGCTCGCCGCGGAGAATACCGACCTGAGCGCCTACGTCTCGGTGATGTACCGGGTCGAGGCCGGCATTGCGCCGCCGGTGCCGGTCGAGATGCGCGAGCGGTACATCCGGCGGCGCGACAACTCGCGAACGGAAGGCGTCGCGACCTACGGCCGCTTCCGCCAGTTCCAGGTGAAAGTGGACGAGAACATCGCACCGATAAAGAAATGATGTAGCAGCCCTTCAGGGCTGCCGTTGGAGACACTCAATGCCTGCGCGTCCGACCTGGAAGGGTTACCTCAAAATCAGCCTCGTCAACATTCCGATCAAAGTGTTTCCCGCGACCGATGCCGCGGCGACGCTCGGATTCAACCAGCTTCACGCCGAATGCCAGACACGCATTCAGCAGAAGCGCTGGTGTCCGACCTGCTCGAAGGAAGTGCCGAACACCGACATCGTCAAGGGCTACGAATTCGAGAAGGGCCGCTACGTCGTCGTGTCGGAGGAAGACATCCAGAAGGTGCGCGTCGATTCTACGCGCGTGATCAATCTCGAGAAGTTCACCGACGACACGGCGATCGATCCGATCTATCTCGAGCGCGCGTACTACCTGGCGCCGGACGGCCCGGTCGCCCGTGACGCCTTCGCGGTCATCCGCGAGGGCATGGCGGGCAAGTCGGGCATCGGCAAGGTCGCATTGTACGGTCGCGAGTACCTCGTGAAAGTTCAGCCCCGGGAGCAGGGACTCGTCATGTACACGCTGCGCCACGCCGCCGAAATACGGAGCATGAAGGAAATCGAAGAGCTCGCCGACATGCCGGCGAAGGTGAAGGCGGACGAAGTGAAGCTCGCGCAGCAGGTGATGGGGACATTCGAAGGCGAACTGGACTTCGAGTCCTACAAGGACGAATACCAGGTCGGCCTGCGCGAAATCATCGACGCGAAGATCGAAGGCCGCGAGATCGTGGCGCCAGAGGTCGAAGCCCCGCCGAAGGTCGTGAACCTGATGGAAGCGCTGCGCAAGAGCCTCGACACGATCAGCACGAACAAGAAAAAACCCGCCGAACGCACGGCCGAGAAGTCGTCTCAGCAGCGCAAGCGCGCATAGCCTCGCGCGCATTTCGAAAATCGAAACGGCTTACGCGCGGTGGTCTGCGCTGCGGATGGCACTCGCCTTGATACGCCTGCTCATCGGTCCGCGCCGCTTCGACTGACCGTCGGCGAACAGGACGACGGACAGTGAACGTGACGCGGTGGAGGAAGACCAATGCGACAGATCTGTTTGAAATCCGTAATCGTGATCGCAGCTTCCATGCTAGCCGCCGCGTGCGGCAGCCATCCCCCCATGCCCGCCGGGCCATCGTCGTCGTCCCCGGCGGCTGCGGGCGCGCCCAGCGCCGCCACCGGGACGGCGACGATTTCCGGTCTCGTCAACGGCGGCACGACGACCGCCGTGTTTCGTCCGACGAGTGCCGGCGGCCTGGTGGTCACCGTGCTGGGGACCCCGGTCACCGCGACCGTCGACGGATCGGGACATTTCAGGCTGCAGAACGTGCCCTCCGGAGACCAGACGCTCGTGTTCTCCGGCAGCGGCGTCAGCGCACGCTTGACGATTTCAGGCGTCGCCGATCACGAACAGATCCAGATCTCCGTGAACGTGAGCGGTGCGCAGGCCGACGTCGATGATGATGAGCGCGACGAGTCCGACCATTCAGCCGAA
>DASQHH010000307.1:0-2076 GCA_035632195.1 Vicinamibacterales bacterium | reverse complement strand
TCCGCCTGTTCTTTCTGGACGGCGTGGACCTGCCCGATCCCGACGGACTGCTCGAGGGATCGGGCAATGTCGTCCGCAGCATCGTGCTCGATGACGACGGCGCCCTCGATCGACCCGCCGTACAGACGTTGATGGCGCACGCGGTCGACCGCGGGGACGTGCCGTTCCCGAAGAACTCGAGACGGCGCATCGTCATCAGAGCGGCCGTCAAGAAACGGCGGCCGCGCCGCTGACAACAATGACGCACCTGACGGCCGAACAGCTCGAAGCCGGCTTCGATCACATCCGGCAGTCGCCTTCTGACGACGGGCGCGTGGAGCAGATCGTGCGGCGTCCCGCGGTCGGCGAGCGCGAGGTCCTCCAATCCGCCGAGCTCGACTCGGCGGCCGGCCTGGTCGGCGATCGCTGGGGAGGCAAGCGGGGCAATCCCGAGTGCCAGATCAACATCATGAACGCGCGCGTCATCGCGCTCGTCGCCGGAGAGAAGGACCGGTGGGCGCTGGCGGGCGATCAGCTGTTCGTCGACCTCGACCTCAGCGAAGAGAATCTGCCCGTCGGGTCACGTCTGGCGATCGGGAACGCCGTCGTCGAGGTCACCGCGCCGCCGCACACCGGGTGCAGCAAGTTTGCCGCGCGATTCGGCATGGACGCGCGCGATTTCGTCAACGCGCGGAAACATCTCCGCCTGCGCGGCATCAACGCGCGGGTCGTGGAGGCAGGGACGATCCGCGTTGGCGACGTCGTTACCGTTTCTTCGAGGCGTACGCCTTCGCCTGCTGCCCAATGATGTCGACGAGGTTGCCCATCGAGAGATTCACGTCGATGAGGTGCAGGCCCCAGTTCGCCAGCACGTTCGTACCGACGCCGATATCCCCCGTGATGTCGTCCACGCGCGGGTCGCTCGGATCGCCGTGCACGGTGACTTCGAGGTAGGTCGAGTTCTCGTTCGACTTGCACTCGGCTGTCAGAAGTCCGGGCACGCTCACCCAGGGGGTCTCCACTTTCGCGTCGTTGTTCGCTCCCGGGCCCGTCGACACCCACGGCTTCGGCGAGATGTTGCTCGTGATCGTCTTGCCGCTCGCGTCGAGATACGCGTGCAGCTGTCCGCTGCCGCCGCCGAGAGCCGCGGGATTGACGCAGGCCGCTTCCATTCCCGGTGTCGTGACGTGGCCGAAGAGCGTATTCGCCGGGGGCGGCACCGTCGATCGGAACGATGCGTAGACGATGACGCAGCCGGTCTGCGTGGCGGACTTGCACAGCGGAACGGCTTTGAAGCTGCCGCCGACGTCCTTGCCTTTCGGCACTTCGAGCGTCGTGCCGAGCAGTGTGGCCGAAATCAGGCGCGACTGGACCAGCTTGCCGTCAATCTCCTCGCGGATCAGCCGGTTGAGGATGAACGAACCCTGTGAGTGCGCGATCAGTGCGACGCCGCGTCCCTGATTGTCGTGCTGCAGGTAGTACTCCCAGGCATTCTTCACATCGTCGTACTGGACGCCCTTCGCGAGCATGGTCGGATCGTTGGCGGCGAGAACGCGGCGGAGGCCGGCCAGCGTGACCTGACGGTACATCGGCGCGTACGGTTTGCAGACGGACGCGAAGCGCGCGAACTGCTGCTTGATGACGTTCATCTCCGCCGGATCCGGACTCATATCGCTGTTCGGCGTCGGATCCGTCGAGATCGTCGGGTAGACGTAGAAGCAGTCGATCGGCGCGTTGGGATTCGCGCGCCACGTCTCCCGCGTCAGTTTGCCGTCGGCCGCGACGATCGTCGTCGTTTCGTCGACGCTGCCGCAGGCGTCGTCTTTGCGCCCGGGACGGCACAGCCAGGTCTTCGGATCCGAATAGTCGTTCGGCTTCGGGGCCTCTGCAGCGGGCGCCGCCGCCGGGGGTTGCTGGGCACGCGCCGTAGACGGCGCGGATAGAGTCGTGGCGAGGGCGAACCCGAACGCGATCTGCTTGAACACGGTGAAGCCTCCCGTGCGCTGGATGCTAGGATGTGCCGTCGTGTTTGTCAAAAATACCGGCATTGCCGCCGCCCTCGCGGCCGCAGTCGCGGCCACATCGTCTGTCGAACAA
>DASQHH010000306.1:0-2674 GCA_035632195.1 Vicinamibacterales bacterium | reverse complement strand
GTTGTGCTGCTGGAAGCGGTCCGTCAGGACGTTCAGCGGGCATGGCCCGATGCGCTCCACGCCGCCACGGCCGGAGACGTGCTCGGCGAGCTGCTCGACATGGCTGAAGAGTTCCTGGCAAACGACCGCAAGGATGCCGCGGCCGTCATCACGGGCAGCGTGCTCGATGGCTACCTGCGGACGCTGGCGAAACATCGCAGTGTCGAAACACACTACGTGGACGAGACGAAACAGCGCCGCTCGAAGCCCGCGCAGGCGCTGAACGACGAGCTGCACAGTGCAAGGGTCTATGTGCGGGGCGATCGCAAGCAGATCGCCGCATGGCTCGATCTCCGCGACGATGCGGCGCAGGGGAACTACGACGAGTACACCGACGCGCACGTCAAGCTGATGGTGCAGGGCGTGCGCGACTTCATCGGCCGCGTGCCGGCCTGACCGGCAGTCGCATCAGGAGCGACCTAGGCTCCGGTTTACTTCGCGGTTTTCGACGGACTCTTCCCGACGAGACGCTCGCGCTCGTCGTCTGGCAGCGGCAGCCCGTTGAGGCCGACCAGCGACGTGTACCGCTCGGCTGCCTCGATCTCGACGAACTTCGGGTTGACGACGAACAGCTGCGGATCGGGCTCGCTGACGAGCAGCTGCTTCGTGGTCATCTCGGCGACGACGGTGTGCGAGCCGCCGGCATCGGTCTTCTCGCTTCGGTAATAGAGCTCCTCGCACGACAGCCGCGGCGCACGCCACGTGACGATGGTGAAGCCGCTCATCTTCGCCTCGCTGACGACGACGGCTTCACCGAGCACGGATTCGAGGCCGAGCGTCGGATCGGTAGGCTGTCCGAGCGCGTCGAGGTTCTCGACGTTGCAGTCGGGGGTTGAATCCTCGTCGATGCCCGGCGCGCCCTGGCGCTTCGTGCCCTTCGGCCACGTCACTTTCATCTTGAACGTGTCGAAGACGCTGACGGCTCGTCCGTCCGGGAAGAAGATGTCCCTGACATCGACGGCGCCGCCCGTCTCTTTGCGGACGACCGCGCCGTCGGCATTGCGGGCGAGCACGTACGTGAGCGGCTTGCCGCCCTCGAGCGTCTCGGTCTGTTCGAGATAGAAGGGCGAAGCCGTCCCCGGGCCTGCCGCGCCATGAAGAACCGTAGTACACGCCGCCGCGACAGCTCCCGCGATGAGGCGTTTCATACCGACTATTATGCCTGAGGTGAGATTGGTTCCGCGTCGCGCAGACGTCCTGGCGTTCGCGGCGTCGTTGATCGCGCTGGCGGCGGCGACCGTCGTCCTGCGTTCGTGGCCGCTGCTGGCGAATCCGACGACGGCGGCGCTAGTCTTTCTCCTGGTCGTGCTCGTGACGGCGGCAACGTCGCGGATTGCGCCGGCGATCGCAGCCGCCGTCGCCGCCGACCTGTGTCTCAATTACTTCTTCATGCCGCCGGTTGGCACCTTCCGCATCGCGGATCCGCACAATCTGATCGCGCTCGTCGTCTTCCTCGCCGCGGGCGTCATCGCGAGCAGCCTGTCGCTGACGGCGCGGACGCGCGGCGTCGAGCGCGAGCTCAAGTCCGCGCTGCTCGCGTCGATCGCGCACGATCTGCGCACGCCATTGACGGCCATTCGCGTCGCGGCGAGCAACCTGCAGTCGACGTGGCTCACCGAGGCGGATCGGCGCGAGCAGACGGAGCTGGTGCTGACCGAGGTCGAGCGCCTGACGCGCATCTTCCAGAACATCCTCGAGATGGCGCGGATCGACGCAGGCAGCGTGGCGGCCGAAGTCCGATGGGCGCACCCGCGCGAGATCGTCGAGGCGGCACAGGACCAGACGGGTCCGGCGCTGCAGCACCATCCGCTCGACGTGGCGATTCCGGGCGATGTGCTCGTCCGACTGGATCCGCGCCTGACGGCTGCGGCGCTTGCGCAGCTGCTCCAGAACGCGGCGCAGTACTCGGAGCCGGGCAGCCCGATCGAACTGTCCGCGACGGTCGATCGCGTCGATCGTCTCGGGGGGGGCGCGCGGTTGAAGGTGATCGTCCGCGATCACGGCCGGGGCATCGCCGACGCCGACCTTCCGCACGTCTTCGAGCGGCTCTACCGCGGGCGCAACGGGCACGCGCGTCCGTCTGGCACCGGTATGGGCCTGTCGATTGCGCGCGGCCTCGTGGCGGCGGAAGGCGGCGACATCCGGGCCGAGAACTGCGCGGACGGCGGCGCGCGATTCACGATCGACGTGCCGATCGACACCAAGCCGACCGGGAGCGAGTCGTGACCCGGACGGCGCGCATTCTCCTCGTCGACGACGAGCTGCCGATCCAGCGGGCGCTCGCGCCGCTCCTGCGCTCGCGCGGGTACGACGTCGACGTCGCTTCGTCCGGCGTCGACGCGCTCAGCGCCGTCGGCTCACGGCCGCCGGACCTGATGGTCCTCGACCTCGGATTGCCGGATCTGGAGGGGACGGAAGTCTGCCGGCGCGTGCGGAAGACGTCGCAGCTGCCGATCATCGTGCTGACCGCGCGCGGCTCGGACAGCGACAAGGGCGCGGCGCTGGATCTCGGGGCCGACGACTACGTGACCAAGCCATTCAGGCCGGACGAGCTGCTCGCGCGGATCCGCGTCGCGCTGCGGCGCGTGTTCTCGGAGGACCAGCCGGACACCGGCACGCTCCAGGTCGGCGGCTT
>DASQHH010000305.1:0-4635 GCA_035632195.1 Vicinamibacterales bacterium | reverse complement strand
TCGACTTGACGCGCCAGATGGGCGCCGACATGACCCGCTGGCGCTGGGACCTCGTGCATCGGGCCGTTTTCCCCCACGCCGGGCTCGACGCAGTCGCCGCGCTGCGTCCGCTGCTCAGCCGTTCGGTCCCGATTGGCGGCGACTGGGCAACCGTGGACGTCGCGCCTGCGGCGGCCGATCGGCCGTACGAAGCGCACACGGTCCCGGGGTACCGCGAGATCGTCGACCTCTCGCCCGCCAACGACAGCCGTTTCATTGCGGACGTCGGGGAGTCGGGGAACGTCATGTCGCCGCATTACGATGACTTCCTCACGGACTGGAAGGCGGTCAAGCACAAGAAGATGCGGATGGACCGGTCGGAGGCCGAACGAGGGGCAATCGGAACGCTCACGCTGAGCCCGCGCTTCGAGCAGGCGACGAAGAAACGCGTTCCGCCGCCGCAGTTTCCCTAAAAGCGGGTGATCGCCGTACGCGCCTTGCAGAGCGGGCAGTCCCCGGCCTTGTAGTTCTCCGGCGCCGGATAGTCGACGAGGGCGATGTTCGGGACGCCGAGATCCACGGTCGCCTCGCACCGGTCGCAGATCTGGGCCGTGGCGAGGACGGTGCCGCCTGCGTCTCTGACCAGGGTCGCGCATTTCGCGAACGTCTCGCCGGTGTTGCGGATGTCGTCGACGAGCAGCACGCGCTTTCCCTTGATCTCCGATTGATAGAACGTCCTCAGCGCGAGGCCAGAGGTCGTTTCCATGTTGAACGGCGCGAACGAGCACGGCGGGTGCGTCAGGCTGCGACGGCTGTCGAGCAGGCCTGCGATCGTGTGTGCGAGCAGCGCGCCGCCGGTCGCCGGACCGGCAACGACCTGCGTGCGCTCGATCAGCTCGGACGGCAGCAGGTCGATCAGATCCTGGGCGAACCGCCAGATCGTCGACGGATGACGGAACAGCTGATGGGGGTTCAGATAGACGCGCCCGTGGTACCCGTTCCCATAGTCGAAATGGCCGTTGCGCATCAGGACCTCCGCGTGCTGCAGGTCCTTGAGCGCTTTTTCCCGAGTCTCCTCTTTCTTGTCCATGAGCACGTCTGCAAGCGTCATCATTCCACAGTCCTCAGTCCTGAATCGGCGTTGACGTAGACCCACCGCCCCCCGACCATCGTCGCCGCGACGCCGCCGCGAAGGCTCCAGCCGTCGAACGGCGTGTTCTTCGATTTCGATTTCATCTTCGACGCGTCGACGGCGACGGCGATGTCCGGCGCAAGGATCGAGATGTCCGCGGGCGCGCCGTCCGACAGTGTGCCTCCGGGCACGCGCAGAATCCGCGCGGGATGCACGGACAGCAATTCGACGAGCCGCGCGATCGAGAGCACGCCGGAATGCACGAGCCGATCGAAGCAGAGCGAGACGCACGTCTCGAGTCCCGTGATGCCGAAGGGCGCGTGGTCGAATTCGACTTTCTTTTCGTCGTAGTGGTGCGGGGCGTGATCGGTCGCGATGGCGTCGATGCTGCCGTCCTTCAGGCCGGCGAGCATTGCGTCGCGGTCGGCCGTCTCGCGCAGCGGCGGATTCATTTTCGCGTTCGTATCGTACGGAACCGGCGCACCGAGCAGCTCGTCGGTCAGCACGAAGTGATGCGGCGTGACCTCGCAGGTCACCGCGATCCCGTGCGCCTTGCCGAACCGGACCGCCTCGAGCGTCTGGCGGGCGCTCATGTGCGCGACGTGCACGCGTCCGCCGGTCAGCGCCGCGAGCGAGATGTCGCGCAGCGCCATCACCGACTCCGCCTCGCCCGGAATGCCGCGAAGCCCGAGCGCCGACGCGTGAACGCCTTCGTGCGCCACGCCCGCGCCTTTGAGCGTCTGCTCTTCGCAGTGCTCGATGACCGGCATGTCGAACATCCGCGTGTACTCGAGCGCGCGCCGCATCAGCAGCGCGGTCGCCACCGGCTTGCCGTCGTCGGTCACGGCGACGCAGCCGGCGGCGCGCAGCTCGGCGATGTCGGCGAGGTGCTCGCCCGCCTGTCCCCGGGAGACGGCGCCGATGGGATACACGCGCGCCAGGTTCGCTTCCGCTGCCTTCTTCAGGATGTACTCGGTGACCCCGGCATTGTCGTTGACCGGGCTCGTATTCGGCATGCAGGCGACCGCCGTGAAGCCGCCCGCCACCGCCGCGGCCGTTCCGGTCGCGACCGTCTCCTTGTGCTCCTGTCCCGGCTCGCGCAGATGGACGTGCATGTCGATGAGACCCGGGGTCAGAACGAAGCCGCCCGGAATCTCGACGACCCGGGCGCCGTCGGCCGGAACGTCGCGTCCAACGCGCGCGACACGATCGCCTTCAATCAGCACATCGAACGCGCCGTCGCGTCCGTTCGCGGGATCGACGACGCGGCCGCCTTTGAGCAGAATTCTAGTCATCACCCTCTGTTCCACCCGCCAGCAGATACAGCACCGCCATCCGCACGGCGACGCCGTTGGCCACCTGCTCGAGGATGACCGAATACGGACCGTCCGCAACGTCCGAGGCGATCTCCACGCCGCGATTCATGGGCCCGGGATGCATGATGATTACGTCGGGGTTCGCCTTCGCGACGCGCGCCCTGGTCATCCCGAACGTCTGGAAATACTCGCGCAGGGACGGGACGAACGCCCCGTTCATCCGTTCGTGCTGGATGCGCAGCATCATGACGACGTCTGCGTCGGCGACGGCATGGTCGACCTGCGTGGTGACGTGGACGCCGAGGCGGTCGAGGCCGAGCGGGACGAGCGTCTGCGGTCCGCATGCCCAGACTTCGGCGCCGAGCTTGGTGAGCAGCAGTACGTTGCTGCGCAGCACGCGGCTGTGCAAGAGGTCGCCCACGATCGCGACCTTCAGTCCCTCGATTCGCCCTTTCCGCTGCCGGATCGTGTACGCGTCGAGCAGCGCCTGCGTGGGATGCTCGTGCATCCCGTCGCCGGCGTTGATGATGCGCGACTTGCAGATGCGCGACAGCAGGTACGGCGCGCCGGACGAGGCGTGGCGCACGACGATCATGTCCGGGGCCATCGCCTCGATATTCATCGCGGTATCGGCGAGCGTTTCGCCCTTCAGCACGCTCGACGCCGCGACGGCGATGTTGAGCGTATCGGCGCTGAGACGCTTCTCGGCGATCTCGAAGGACGTCCGCGTCCGCGTGCTCGGCTCGTAGAACAGGTTGACGACCGTCTTGCCGCGCAGCGTCGGGACCTTCTTGATCGGCCGCTCCCCGACCTCGCGCATCGCATCGGACGTGTCGAGGATGAGGTGGATGTCCTCCGCCGTCAGGTCCGCGATCCCGAGAAGATCCTTTTTCATATGGGGCTCAGCCCCAAACCCCGGCTCGCTCGCGGGGCCCCATTTCCCCCACCCGCTTCGTCGCGGTCGCGCGCGTGCGCGGCGTTATGCGACGGCATCTTGTACCTCGACCTCGTCGCGGCCGTCGATTTCCATCAGGTGGACCTGGACGCTCTGGGACAGGGACGTCGGCAGATTCTTCCCGACGTAATCCGCCTTGATCGGCAGCTCGCGGTGGCCGCGGTCGACGAGGACGACCAGCTGGATCGCGCGCGGGCGGCCGAAGTCGATCAGCGCATCGAGGGCCGCTCGAATCGTCCGTCCCGTGTACAGGACATCATCGACGAGCAGGATGCGCTTGTCGTCGATCGAGAACGGGATTTCCGTCTTCTTGATCACCGGCTGCGGCCCGACCGCGTGCCGCATCAGGTCGTCGCGGTAGAGCGTGATGTCGAGCGCGCCAGTCGGCACCTCGTGCCGGCTCACGTCGTGGATGGTGTGCGCGAGGCGCTTCGCAATCGGCACGCCGCGAGTGCGGATGCCGACGAGCGCCAGCTCGTTGAACGCGGCCGCGTTGCGCTCGACGATTTCGTGGGCCATGCGCGCGAGCGATCGGCTCATGCGGTCGGCATCCATTACGACCGGCACGGGCGAACCTCAATTGTGCGGTGAAGAGTTCGGGTGGGCGGCAACGTCATACCTCTTCGCGATCTCGCAGGACCGCGTTAAAGAGCGCCTGTGATTATAACAGTATACTGACCGCGATGCCCATCGACATCGCCGCGGAAGTGGTCGAGAACCGCGCGTTGTCGTCCGACTACAACGTCCTGACGCTGGCCGCGCCCGCCATTGCCGAATCGACGGCGCCCGGCCAGTTCGTCATGCTCAAGACGAGCTCGCGCCGCGATCCACTGCTTCGGCGCCCTTTCTCGGTGTTTGAAGTGGTCCGCGATCGCTCCGGGTCGCCGTCCGCGATCACGATCTTCAGCAAACGCATCGGTATCGCCACACGTGAGCTCTACGAGGCGAAGCCGGGCCAGACGATTGCCACGCTCGGGCCGCTCGGCAGGCCATTTACCGCCGTCGAACCGCCCGCCGAGGCGTGGATGGTCGCCGGAGGGGTCGGCCTCGCCCCGTTCGCGACGCTCGCGGAAGCGCTCGCCGCGAAGCGGGTCGCATCCACGCTGTTTTACGGCGCCCGCACTGGTGCGGAGCTCTTCTACCTCGATTTCTTCCGCGCGCTCGGCGTCGAGCTGGTGCTCACGACCGAGGACGGCAGCGCCGGCGAACGGGGGCGCGTCGTGGCGCCGCTCGACAGGCGGCTCGACGCACGC
>DASQHH010000304.1:0-2179 GCA_035632195.1 Vicinamibacterales bacterium | reverse complement strand
CGAGGACGTCATCCACAGCCTCGCCGACGGACGTCAGACGCTCGCGGTCGTCGTGCCGGGACAGGCGCTGCAGCTGCTGCTGCTCAACGAGCCGATGGACACCGAGCAGGACTTTGCCTCGCACGCCTTCTGGGTCGAGGGCGTCATCATTGCCAACGACTCGCGCGGCACCATCCGCATCGTCACCGACAGTTCGATTACGGTCGTTCAGGGCCGGCGGTGGATGACGAAAGATCTGGTCTACGAGGCGGCGGAGGACATCATGCAGATCGTCCCTTCCGCCGACCCGCGCGTCGTGCGGAAGCTGCTGGAGCTGACGCATCATCGCATCAGCCCCCAGCGCATCGGCGCGACGATTCTGTATCGCACCGGCGAGCCCTCATCGACGGCCAGGGGGCGCGACGCGGGGATCGCGCTCGCGCCGGTCGGCCTCTCGGTGATGAACGATGCGGAGTCTCCGCTGTTTGTCCACCTGGCGCGCTATCACGACGGGGCGCTGCTCATCGGACGGGACGGGCGCCTGGAGGCCGTCAACGTCATCATCCGCCCCAGCAGCGCGAGCGAGCGCGCGGTGGAGGCGACCAAAGGGACGCGCCACACGTCGGCGGCGCGGCACTCGTACGACTGCGCCGACGTTCTGGCGTTCGTCGTCTCGACCGACGGTCCGGTGACCGTCTTCAAAGACGGCCACCGGATCGCCGATCTGAAGAAGCGCAGCGCAGGCTTTTGAGCCTGCTTACAGCGAGCCGAGAAACGCCAGCAGCTGATTTTTCTGCGCGGTGGCGAGCACGTTGAAGAGCAGCCGCGAGAAGGTCGCCTGTCCCTCATGCCTGTTGATGGCGTCGGTGAACGTCAGCGACAGGCCGTCGTGCATCAGCCGGCTGCGCGTCCGGACGCCCCACAGCGGCGCCGTCCGCATCTGCAGCCGCGTCGACTGGCCGCCGTTCTGCACGATGCCGTCGCCGGTGCCGATGTTGTGCAGCAGGAAGTCGCTGAACGGGTGGATCACCTTGTTGCCGAGGGCGGGCGATACGGTCAGCGCGCCGCCGTTGATCACCGTCCCGGCCGGTGCCGTGACGATGTTCGGGACGTGGCAGGTGCCGCAGCCGATCAGGTTGAAAAGAGTTCCGCCGGCATTGACCGACGGCGTAATCGGTCCGCGCGCAGGCGCCTTCGTGGCGCGCATGAAGTCGGCGAACGCGTCGATGTCGTCGTCCGCATCCTCGCCAAACGGCGCGGTGTCGGGCACCGGATCGAAGCCGGATCCGAACCCGATGAACCGTCCGTTCGACGTGTTCTCGACGAGGTTGAACCGGTTCGTGATGCCCTGCTCGTTCAGGTACGCGTCCGAGGCGAACGAGAGCAGGCTGGCCTGCTGGTTCTTCCAGCCGAAGCGGCCGACGCGCAAGCCGCTGTTCCCCTCAGCTACCGGAACCATGACGGCGCGGCCGCGGATCGCAGCCGGTTGACCGTTGGCGATGGCCAAGAGCGTGTCGTCGTCGATCGCCTCAACGAATCCGTCGCCAAGCGTGTTGAGCGACGTCCGGAACGTTCGCACTTCGTTGCCTGTCGGAACGTGCTCCTGGATCTCGGGGCTGGTCGACCGATCGTTGATGAGCGATCCGCCGGCGGCGTCCACGAAATTCACGCCGTCGAAGTGGCCGGCGCGCAGCTCGGTGATCTGGCTGATGCCACCCGTGACCGGCGTCTGATGGCACTCGGCGCACGACTGTGCGTTGAAGACGGGACCGAGCCCCTTGGAGATGTCGTCGCGCTCCTCGAATGTAACGCGGTCGTTGTCGAACGTCGGCTGGTCAACGAAGCCGTTGGTCAGGCTGTCGAAGCCCGTCGGCGCTTCGGTGACGGACGATTGCGTCGTGACGCGAGCGGAATAGAGCCCCAACACCCACAGCGATCCGAGAGCGGCACACCCGAGGCGAAACCACTTCGACATACAGCCTCCGCTGCCTGGGGAGGTCGGCCACGGTAGCGCGTCTCTTACCGCGTTTTCAACGCCTGAGATTGTGATCCACGCGCTTGGACGCGGGTTACAGAACAGTCACCGCTGCTGCCAGTCGGGACCGAACACGCGGAGCATTTCGTAAGCGGCGCGACGATTTGCGACGGCGTTCGGATGCGCGTCGAAGGGACTCGCCCACAGCGTCCGCGGGTCCTTGAC
>DASQHH010000303.1:0-7239 GCA_035632195.1 Vicinamibacterales bacterium | reverse complement strand
GTCCTTGGTTTCGGGCCCGACAATTTCCGCCTCGCGTACGGCACTTATGCCTCGCTGCCGGCGGCTGACAGCCGCGTCCACAGCAACAACATGTATCTGGAGATCGCCGTCGGTGTCGGCCTTGCGGGCTGCTGCGCGTTCCTCTGGCTGTTTGCGGAGATCGGTCGCGTGGCGTTCCGGCTGGCGACGCCGGCCGCCGGACGCGCAACAGCGCTTGGATTCGGCGTCGCGGCGGCCATCGGCGCCATCGCCGTCCACGGCCTCTTCGATTCGTTTCTCGAGTTCACGTCGACCTACGTGCTCTTTGCGATCGTTCTCGGATGCGCCAGCGCGCTGGTCATGGGGGCGGAGCCCAATTTGAGCGATGCGGATCGCATTTGACGGTACGGCCTTACGGCCGCGTCGGACGGGCGTCGGCTACTACACCGAGCATCTGCTCCGTCATCTCGCGTTGACGGCAGCCGGCGACGAGCTGATCGTCGTCTCGAATCGCGGGGTCGAGACCGACACGCCGCTGCCGCCGCGCGTGCGCGTCGAGGCGGCCGAGCGCCGTGTCCCGCGGATGGTCTGGATGCAGACGGGCGCACGGACGCTGTTGAAGAAGGTGTCGGCGGACGTGGCGCACTTCACGAACGGCATGCTGCCTGTCGCCTCGCCGGTACCGACCGTCGTGACAATCCACGACATGAGCCTCAGGCTGTATCCGCGGTATCACCCGGCGCGGCGCGTGCTGCTCAACCGGCCGCTCGTGGACCTCGCCGCACGGAGCGCCGACGCCATCATCACGGTCTCGGAGACCGCGAAGCGCGACATCGTCCGCCTGTACCGCATCGATCCCGGCCGCGTGCACGTGATTCACGAGGCGGCGGCGCCCGCGTTCCGTCCCGTCCGCGATCCGGTGGAGCTCGAGCGGGTGCGCCGCCGGTACGGCCTGCGCGACCGCGTCATCCTGTACGTCGGCACGATCGAGCCGCGCAAGAACCTGCCGACGCTCGTCGAAGCCTTCGCGCGCGGGCGGAAGAGCGGCGCGCTCGATCACCAGCTCGTGTGCGTCGGTCCGTACGGGTGGCTCTCGCGCGATCTCGACGATCGCATCCGCAGCGCGCACGTCACCGACGACATCGCGTTCACCGGATACGTCCCGTTCGAAGACCTGCCGGCCATCTACAGCCTGGCGGAAATGTTCGTGTATCCCTCCATGTACGAAGGCTTCGGGCTGCCGGTCGTCGAAGCGATGGCGTGCGGTGTGCCGGTGATCACCGGTCGCGCCGCGGCGCTCGCCGAGGTCGGCGGTGAAGCGACCGCACAGATCGCAGAAACGGTCCGGGGGGCAGGGGTCCCCGGGCTGGACATCGACGCGCTCGCCGACGCGATGACCGCGCTCGGGACCGATCCGGCCCGGCGCCGCGACCTCTCGCAGCGGGGCCTCGAACGATCCGAGCATTTTTCCTGGGAGCGCGCGGCGCAGGCCAGCCTCGACGTCTATCGAAGCGTCGCGAAGCCTGCGCGGTCCGCCGCCCCGCGCGCAGCGCGGTCTGGCGCGCCCGTCGACGTCCTGTTCGGCCAGGCGTACTTCCTGCGCTTCGATCCGAAGTTGTGGGAGGCCAGGCAGCCGTATCCGCCGCTCGGCGCGCTGTACGCGGCGGCGTGTGTGCGCGATCGCGGCTACCGCGTGGCGATGTTCGACGCGATGCTCGCGTCCTCCGTCGACGAATGGACCGCGGCGCTCGAGCGATCGCGGCCGCGCTACGCCGTAATCTACGAGGACAACTTCAACTACCTGACGAAGATGTGCCTGTTGCGGATGCGCGAGGCGGCGCTGACGATGATCGCCGCCGCCACCTCGCGAGGCGTGGGCGTCATCGTCGCCGGCTCCGACGCGACCGATCACCCGGCGGTTTATCTCGACGCCGGCGCGCAGGTCGTCCTCAGCGGCGAAGGCGAAGTGACGCTGGTCGAACTGCTCGACGCGCTGACCGGCCGCACGGAGGGCGCGCGCGTCGAGCAGGTTCGCGGCGTCTGTTACCGCGATGCCGTGGGGCATCTGAGACGCAGCCCCTCGAGGGACGTGATCCGCGATCTCGACGCGTTGCCGTTTCCGGCATGGGATCTCGTCGACATGGCCCGCTACCGGTCGATCTGGAAGCGCCACCACGGCTACCACTCGATGAACCTGGTGACGACGAGAGGGTGTCCGTTCCATTGCAACTGGTGCGCGAAGCCCATTTACGGGCAGCGCTACTCGGCGAGGTCGCCCCGGCATGTTGCGCAGGAGATGGCGCAGCTCAAGCAGACGTACACGCCCGATCATCTCTGGATCGCCGACGACATCTTCGGGTTGAAGCCGGACTGGATCGAGCGGTTCGCGAAGGAGCTGGACGCGCGCGACGCCGCCATACCGTTCAAGTGTCTGCTGCGCGCCGACCAGGTGACCGAGCGGGTCGCCGCGGCGCTGAGGCGCGCGCAGTGCCGCACGGCATGGCTCGGCGCGGAGTCCGGATCGCAGCGCATCCTCGATGCGATGGAGAAAGGGACGCGCGTCGACCAGATCGCGGCCGCCTCCCGGCTGCTGCACGCCGCGGGCATCGAGGTCGGATTCTTCCTCCAGTTCGGGTATCCCGGCGAGACGCGCGAGGACATCGAGCTGACACTGCAGATGGTCCGCGACTGCCGGCCCGACGACATCGGCGTTTCGGTCTCGTATCCGCTCCCGGGCACCACCTTCTACCAGCGCGTGCAGGCGCAGCTCGGACAGAAGCAGAACTGGGTGGACTCGAGCGATCTCGCGATGATGTATCGCGCGACGTACGTGCCGGACTTTTATCGCGCGCTGCACCGCCTCGTCCACGCGGAATTTCGCGCGCGACGCGCAATCGACCAGCTTCGCGGCGGCCGGCTCCGCGGTGCGGTCGCGGCCGCGATCCACCGCGTGTCGCTTCCCATTCTCCGTCGCCGTCTCGATCGCCTGGCTTCGCAGACACCGCCCCAGGCGCCGATCGTGCCGCTGCCGGTCCTCACGCCGCAGGCGGCCGCCGTGCCGAGCGACCAGTCATCGCTGGACTAGCGCCATGGCCAAGCCTCGCATTGTCCTGTACAACCCGGCGGCACCGTTCTTCACGATGCCGCTCGGGCCGATCGCGATCGGGTCGGCGCTGGATCGATCCCGGTACGACGTCACGATTGTGGACGGACGGCTCGAGGCCGACTGCATCGCGCGCGTGATTGCAGCGACCGACGGCGCCCTGTGCCTCGGCGTCAGCGTGCTCACCGGAACGCCGATCGGCGACGCGCTGGCGGTGACCGTGGCGGTGCGCGCCGCGCGGCCGTCGGTGCGCATCGTCTGGGGCGGGTGGCATCCGTCGCTCTTTCCGATCGAGACGCTGGCGGAGGCCGGTATCGACGCCGTCGTCGTCGGTCAGGGTGAGCGGACGTTCGCCGAAATTATCGATCGGTTTGCAGCGGGAGAGGGGCTGCGCGGTGTCGCCGGCTGCGTGAGCGCTGGAACCGCCGGAAGTGTCGGCGCGCTGAACGCGCCGCGCCCGACGACCGACATCAACGATCTGCCCGAGCACGACTACACGCTCGTCGACGTCGAGCGTTACTTCGCGCTGAAAGGCGAGCGACAGCTCGATTACGTCACCTCTCAGGGCTGCCGCTTCCGCTGCACGTTTTGCGCAGATCCCACCGTGTACGGGCGCGGGTGGTTCGGGCTCGAGCCGGCACGCGTGGCGACCGAGCTGGACCGGCTCTGGCAGCGCCATCGCTTCACGGACGTCGGCTTTCAGGACGAAACGTTCTTCACGCACGCGGATCGGGTGGCCTCGATCGCCGAGGAGCTGCTGCGCCGCGATCTCGACTTCTCCTGGATGGCCACGATGCGGGCGGATCAAGGCGCGCGGCTGGACGAGCGCGTGCTGCTCGCCTGCCGGCAGTCGGGCCTGCGCCGCGTGATGATCGGCCTCGAGTCCGGATCGCAGGCGATGCTCGACTGGATGAAGAAGGACGTGAAACTCGAGCAGGTGTTCGTCGCCGCCGACAAGTGCCGGCGCCACGGCGTGGCCGTCCTCTTCAACCTCATCGTCGGCTTTCCGGGCGAGCCGGCGGAAAGCATTGCCGCGACGCTCGCGGTCGCAAAGAAGTTGCGGGCGCTCGGACCGGATTTTCAGGTCGCGTTGTTCTATTACCGGCCCTATCCCGGGACCCCGATCACCGACGAGCTCGCCCGCGCGGGCTTCGCGCTGCCTCGGGGGCTGCGCGAGTGGGCGGCGTTCGAGCACGATGCGTCGCGGAGCCCCTGGGTCGACGCGCACAAGCGCGCGCTCATCGAAGGGTTTCGCTTCTACCAGCGAATCGGGTGGGCGAAGCCGACGCGGTGGCGGCGCCCGATTCAGGCCGTGGCGCGCTGGCGCTGCCGACGCGACCTGTACGCGTTTCCGGTCGAGAGAGTGATTGCGCAATGGATGCGCCCGTCCCTCGCGTCATGACCCTTACCGAACGCGTGCGGACCGACGTGCTCATCCGGATCGGCGAGGCGACGAACCGCACGCTCGTGCTGCCGCTCGTCGTCTTTTCGCCGACAAGCCGCTGCAACAGCCGGTGCATTTCGTGCGACTGGTGGAAGCAGACGGGCGAGGACGATCTGACGATCGACGAAATCGATCGCCTCTCCGCCGACATCGCGGCGCTCGGTACCCGACTCGTCGTGTTCTCGGGAGGGGAGCCGCTGCTCCGGCCCGAGGTGTTCGAGGCGGCGCGCCTGTTTCGCGCGCGGGGCATGTGGCTGCAGCTGCTGACGAGCGGCATCCTGCTCGAACGCTTCGCGGAACGAGTCGCGCAGACCTTCGCGAAGGTGTACGTGTCGCTCGACGCCGCCGACGAAGCTCTGTACGAGCGGATTCGCGGCGTGGCGGCGCTGGCGACGATCGAGCGGGGCATCGATCGGCTCCGGCGCCTGGCGCCGGCCATTGGTGTGACGGCGCGGGCCACGTTGCATCGCCAGAACTTTCGGGAGCTGCCGCGTCTCATCGATCACGCCAGGCGGCTCGGCCTGGACGGCATTTCGTTTCTGGCGGCCGATGTCTCCTCGGCCTCCGCGTTCGGCCGGCGTTCGGCGGCCGACGCGCAACCGCTTGCGCTCGACCGCGAGGAGATTGCCGAGTTCGAAGCGGTCATCGAACGGACGCTCGCGTCGCACCATGATGCCTTCGCCTCGGGGTTCGTCGCCGAACGCCCCGAGAAACTCCGCCGCCTGCCGAGGCACTACGCCGCCGTTGCCGGCTTGGAACCGTTTCCGGTGGCCTCGTGCAACGCGCCGTGGGTCTCCGTCGTCATCGAGGCCAACGGGTCGGTTCGGCCCTGCTTCTTCCATGACGTCATCGGGAACGTCCGCAAGACGCCCCTCGACGCCATCGTGACCCGCGATTTGCCGGCGTTCCGGCGCCAGCTGCGCGTGGGAGCGAATCCTGTCTGCGAGCGATGCGTGTGCTCGCTGAAAACCGGCTGGAGGAATGCGCCGTGGGTGTCGTGAACGTGCTGGCCGACACGCAACTGGCGTTCGACGGCGTGGCGAAGGGGTACGACCGTGCCAACGCGCAGAATCGCACGATCTGCGCGATGCGCGAACGGCTCTGGCAGACCCTGGACCGTCTGGTCCCGGCGGGATCGTCGCTGCTGGATCTCGGTTGCGGACCCGGCTGCGATGCCGAGCGTTTCGCCGCGCGCGGCTATCACGTCACCGCCGTGGACTGGTCTCCGGCGATGGTGAGCGAGGCGCGGCAGCGAACGCGGCACGCCGCCGTGGGCGTCGACGTCAGGCATCTCGGAATCCAGGAGCTCGATCGGCTGTCGCCGGCCGTGTTCGACGCGGCGTATTCGGATCTCGGCCCGCTGAACTGCGTCCCCGATCTGGCGGCGGCCGCGCGGCTGATCGCGGATCGTCTCCGGCCCGGCGGCGTCCTGGTCGCCTCGGTCATCGGACGCGTGTGCCCGTGGGAGATGGCGCTCTACGCGGCTCGGGGAGACTGGGCCCGGGCGCGCATCCGATATGCGCCGTCAATGACGGCCGTGCCGCTCGAAGGCCGAACCGTCTGGACCCGCTATTACACGCCATCGGAGTTTGTCGCGGCTTGTGAGGCGGCCGGATTCGCCCGGCTCTCACTGCGGACGCTCGGATTGTTCGTTCCGCCGCCGTACATGCAGGCATTCGCGGATCGGCATCCGGCGCTCGTCGACGCGCTTCGGCGCATCGACGACCTCGTCGGCGACTGGCCGCTCGTCCGCAACGGCGGCGATCACTTCCTCATCGCGCTGCGGAAACGATGATGTGGGTTCCCGTATTCGCCTGTCCGGAATGCAGCGCGGAGCTCGAGGCCGCGCACGCCGAAGCCTGCGGCTGCGCGCGATGCGGCAATCGCTACACCTGCGCAGACGGTCTCTGGCATTTTCTGACGCCCGCGCGCACGCGGATTCTGGAGCCGTTCCTGCGGCAATATCGTGCCGTCCGCGAGCGCGACAACCGTCGCCGCGTCGCGGCCTCGTACTACCAGTGCCTTCCGTGGGTCGAGGCCGGTGATCCGCACGCGTCCGAATGGCAGATCCGGCGCGAGACCTACGGCCATCTGCTGCGCCGCGTCCTCGCGGAATCGGATTCGATGCGCATCCTCGATCTGGGTGCCGGCAATGCCTGGCTCTCGCACCGCCTCGCGGCCCTCGGGCACGAAGCCGTTGCGGTCGACGCGCTCGACGACGATGCGGACGGACTCGGAGCGCTCAAACACTATCCGGTCCGCTTCGCCGCGATCCAGGCCGACTACGACGCGCTGCCTCTCGCCCCGCGCCAGTTCGACCTCGTCGTCTTCAACGGGTCGCTGCATTACGCGCCGGACGCTGCGGCGACGCTCGCCGCCGCTCGTCGCATGCTCTCGCCTGGCGGCACCATCGCGGTGATGGACTCCCCGATGTTCACGCACGACGCGGACGGGCAGGCCATGGTGGCGGCCGCCGGACTGGTGCAGCCGGGCTCGGGATATCTGACCTTCGCGAGCCTCGACCGGTCGGCCCGGATGCTCGGGCTGCGTTCCGAGTTCGTCCCGTCCTGGGGGCCGATCGGATGGCGACTGCGCCGCCGCGTCGGGGGATGGCGGCTGCGCCGCGCCCCCGCGGCCTTCGGATTGTGGGTAGGAAAGGAGCGCGAGGATTCGTGATCCTCTTCAACCCGATTTCAACGACGCCCGGAAAGCA
>DASQHH010000302.1:0-2365 GCA_035632195.1 Vicinamibacterales bacterium | reverse complement strand
TTCAGGACTTCATGGGCGTCGGCGCGTTCATCGGCAAACCGCGGCGCCTCAACGTGGAACTGGGGATCAAGCACTACTCCAACGGCAACATCTTTACGCGCAACGCCTCGATCAAAATCCCCCTGACACTGATGCTCGGCGTGGCATTCTAGGACGATGAAGGCATTTTTCGCCGCGATTCTGCTGGCGTCCACCGCCGCCGCGCAGGATCGCATCGTCCTCCCGCGCGGTCCCGAGCCGGATCAGACCGTCCGCACACGCATGACGCAGGAGATGACGGTGACCGTCGAGCCGGCTGATGCTCCGGGCGGCCCGGGGGACACCGCCGCCGCTCCTCCGGCGTCCGCGGCCATCGGCACGATCACGCTCGCGATGAAGATGACGCTCGCGCAGACGCTGAAGATCGGCGCGCGCGACGATCGCCAGCGGTTCGAGGCGGTCGCCACGATCGACGACATGTCGGTCGACGGGACGATGAACGGCATGCCGCTGCCGGCCATGGGCGCGGCTCCCCTCCGGGCCGGCCAGCAGTTCACGATTCAGTACGACGAGAATCGCGCCATCACGAGCGTCACCGGCGACGCGTCCGGTCCCGCGGCGGACATGATCAAGCAGGTGCTGCAGGCGGCGTCGCGCATGATGCCGTCCGGCCCGATCGGCGTCGGCGACACCGTGTCCGTGCCGCTGAGTCTGCCGCTCCCGTCGCTGCCGACCGGCCCGATCGGGGGCGTTTCAGGCGACGCATCGATGACGCTGAAGGCAATCAGCAGTGAGGGCGGTTCGCGCCTCGCGTCGTTCGACACGAAATTCTCGGCGGCGCTCGCCCCGCCGGCACAGGGCGGCGCGGCCCCGATTGCGTTTCGGATGACGGTGAGCGGCACGGGCGCCACCGTGATCGACGTCGACCGCGGCATCGCGCGAAGCGCCGAACAGCAGGGCACCATCGAGGGAACGGTGGCCGGCGGCGTGCTGCCGTCGATGAAGGTGCACGGGACGCTGCGCCAGTCGACGCAGCTGGTTCAGTAGGCCCAGTACGGGCCTGGACCGCCGGGCGTCGACTGCGATTCGATCGCGGTGAAGATGTTGCGTCCGTAGAAGAACGGCAGACCCCAGTCGACGCTGCCCGGGTCCGGTCCGCCGAGGTCGCCGAACACGGAGAACTGCCGGTTGTTCAACAGCGTGTCTCCGTTCCCGATCGAGAACGCCACGGTCGACGACACGCCGTTCGCGCCCCGCGTCGTCGCCGACAGCGACGTCGAAGAGCGGGGACAGTAGAAGTCCGACGTGTCCGGACAGACCGGGAGACCGGTGGACCCGGCGTCGAGGAAGAAGTAGCCGTTCGACCCTGAGTCGATGAAACTCGAGTTGAGCGTCCGGCCGTTGAGGACCGTCGTGAAGTTCCCCGAGTTGTCGGTCGTATAGATCTGCGCCGAGCCGAGGCGATTGTTCAACTGCGTGCCGATGCCGAACACGAGCGCGCCGGTCAACGACGCCGCCCCATTCGCGGGCGCCGCCGGCAGCGAAATCACCACGCCGTTGTTGTCCTTCGAGAACATCCACACCGGATTCTGGAGCTGCCTGGCGTCGGGCTCCGCGACGATCGTGCAGCCGGTCGACGGACAGCTGTAGTAGAAACCCGGATTCGACGATCCAATCGACGCGCACGCCGGTCCGCAGTCGTCCTTGAAGACGCCCACGCCGAGAATGCCGTTGGCGCCGAGCGTGTCCAGCGTGTCTTCGGCTGCGCCCGTGCTGGTGCACTGCTTCGGAATATTCGGGAACGCGCCTTCGCCGATCATCTGTATCGGCACGTTCGACGCCGACTCGCCGGCGAGCTTGACGTCCGCCGTCGCCACGGCCCCCCACGTGAACCCGTCCTGGAACTGCGCGCACTCGACGATCGGGCCGCCGTTGGACGCCGTCTGCGACGGCAGGCTCAGGTTCGTCTTGCTCGCGAGAATCCGCAGGCCGCTCGACCCGGTGTCGACGAGGACGCCGTCGATCGTCTGGCACGTCGACGTGCCCGGCACGCAGACGGTCACCGTGGTAAACAACCCGTTGACGTAGCTGTTGTCCGGTCCTTCGTTCACGACCACCGACTGCATATTCGACGACGAGGAGCTGCACTGCGGCGTGAGCTGCTGCGCGAAGAGCGCGGTTGCGAGGACGGCCGAACTGGCGAACCGCGTCACCGGATGGCGTCCGCCCTGATGCCGGACGGCGCGAGCCGCATGACGGTCGCGACGCCGGTGAACGCGCGCGGGTGGCCGGCGACCTGCACGACGAGGTCGCCGTCGGTGATCGTCAGCGGACCGTGCCCGCGATGGCTGCGGCGCGCCGCGTCCGCCGCGCGCTGGTATCGATC
>DASQHH010000301.1:0-6876 GCA_035632195.1 Vicinamibacterales bacterium | reverse complement strand
CGCGAAGGGGGACAGAGCTCGAACCGGGGGACAGAGCTCGCGAAGAGGGACAGAGCTCACGGTCAGGGACAGAGCTCACGGTCAGGGACAGAGCTCACGGTCAGGGACAGTGCCCTCCTCCCGCCCGTCCTGCCCATCCTGCCTATCCCGCCCGCTCCGACATCTTCTCGATCCGGTTCCATTCCGCGTCACTGACCGGCATCACAGACAGCCGTGAGATCCGCACGAGCGGGAAGTCCTTGAACGACGCGTCGGCCTTGACCTCCTTCAGCGTCACCGGCCGCGCCAGCTTCCTGACCGGCGCGATGTCGACGACGGCGAACTTGCCGGTCTTGTCTTTCGGATCGTCGTAGGCGTCGCTCGTCGCCCGGGCGATCCCGATGATCGCCTTCTCTTCGCCGGTGTGATAGTAGAAGACGCGGTCGCCCTTCTTCACCGCGTGCAGGTGCCGCTGCGCGACCGGGTTCTTCACGCCGGACCACATCGCCTTCCCGTCTTTCACGAAGTCGTCGTAGCTGTAGTGCGTCGGCTCTTCCTTGAATAGCCAGTTCATTCCGAAATTCTACGTCTGACACTCTCGAATGGCCGTTGAAACGAGACAAACGGCCTCTGAGACGTGACGCGCGGTGTCTGAGACGCCGCGAAGGCGGCCTGAACAACGCGGACGAGGCCTAAGCCGTCGCGGAGTGGAGTTGAATCCGATCGTATTGGATCCCGAACGCCGCGGAGGATGGCTGAAACGTTGTGGAATGGAGATAAAACCCGTCGGATCGGACCTGCAACGCCGCGGACGCTTCCTGAAACGCGGCGACACGTGCCAGAACGACGCGGACGGGCTCTGAATTGGCGCGAACGATCGCTGAAACCACACGACACGCACCTGAAACGTCGCGCACGGCTCCCGAAATGTCTGGGAATGCACTTGAAACCTATGGGCCGACGGTCGAGATGAATGGGAACGGACTTTTTTCGAATGTGCGTGCTGTTGAAATCTACCTGCACGCAGCTGAGACGGATCGCACGGCGATTGAGGCGTATGGCGACCGACTTTTCTCGCATGGGCCTGTCGCTGAACCCTGGGTGAACACGCCTGAGACGAGGTGCATGACGATTGAAAGGAACGGGAGGCAACCTTTCTGTCATGGTCCCGTCGCTGAAGCGAACCGGAACGCGGCTGAGACGAAGCGCACGACGGTCGAAAGCCCGGGAACCCAAACTTATATACTGACGCCCACTATGGAACCCTCACAGCAGCTGTTTCAGATTGGCGGCGGCTACATGCTCGCCGCCGCGCTCTGGGTCGTCGTGGACGCCGGCGTCGCGGATCACCTCGGCGCCGGGCCGAAGTCGGTCGCCGAACTGGCAAAGGCGACCGGGACGAACGAGGACGCGCTCTATCGCATTCTCCGGCTGCTTGCGAGCGCCGGCGTGTTCGAGGAGACCGGACCGCGCACGTTCAGGCTGACGCCGGCCGCCGAACTGCTGCAGAAGAACCATCCGCGGTCGATGCGCGATCTGGTGCACTTCATCGCGGATCCATTTCACTTCCGCGTCTACGCAAACCTCGATGCCTCGCTGAAGACCGGACGCCCGGCGGCGGAGAAGACGGTCGGTGGGCCTATCTTCGAGTATCTGGCGAAGAATCCCGAATATTCCGAGATCTTCAACCGCGCGATGACCGGACTGAGTGCCTCGATCGTGCCCGCTGCGCTCGAGGCGTACGACTTCGGGGGCATCGGCACGCTCGTCGACGTCGCCGGCGGCCATGGCGAGCTGCTGATGACGGTCTTGAAGAAGTATCCGGCGATGCGCGGGATTCTCATGGATCTCGATCACGTACTGGCCGGGGCGAAGCCGCGCATCGCGGCGGCAGGATTGGCCGGCCGTCTGCAGACGGCCTCCGGCGACTTCTTCACGGCGGTACCGTCTGGCGGCGACGCCTACATCATGAAGCACATCATCCACGACTGGGACGATGCCCGTGCTGGACAGATCCTGACGAACGTCAACAAAGCGATGGGCGCGACCAAAGGACGGGTCATCCTGCTCGAAAGCGTCATCCAGCCGGGCAACGCGCCCGACACCGGCAAGGTCATGGACATCGAGATGCTCGCGTTTCCGGGCGGGCGCGAACGCACCGCCGACGAATTCCGCGCACTGTTCCAGCAGGCGGGATTCGAGCTGACGTCGATCACGCCGACGCACTCGCCCGTTTGCGCGATCGAAGCGCGAAAACTGTAGGGGTTAGGTCGCCCGCAGCCACCGGACCAGTTCCGGCAACGTCGGCCGCTTGCCGTACATCAGCGAGGACGCCCGCAGGATTCGGGACGCTCCGCGGAGGGCGAGGTAGATCGCGGCGACCCCGATGACGATCGACACGACCACGTCGATCCACGGCAGGTCGGTGCCGGACAGCCGGATCATCATCGTCACCGGACTGGTGAGCGGGAAGAACGACAGCGCGCGGGCGAGCAGATGGTTCGGGGCGGCCGCAATCGCCGGAAGGAAGAACAGCGGGCTCGCGGCCGTCAGCGTCCAGATCGCCGACAGCTGCGCGCTTTCCTGCGACGTGCGTCCGATTGACCCCGTCGCCGCCATCAGGCACGCGAACAGCAGATACCCGATGCCAAAATAGACGAGCGACAGCGCGAGCGTGCCGACCTGCACCTGGAACGTGGTGATCGCCATCAACCCCGGAGCAGTCAGCAGCGCGAGGTAGATGCCGACCTGGAGTAATCCCGCGCCGCCGAGACCCAGGATTTTTCCGACCAGCAGCTCGTCGGTGTCGAGCGACGACAGCAGGATCTCGATCGTCCGGTTCTGACGGTCTTCGACTGTCGCCTGCTGCAGGAACGCCGCGGAGAAGAAGATCGCCATCGTCAACACGAGCAGCACGGCGAACGAGCCCGTGAAGGGGCCCCGGGACGGATCGTCGCCGGTTCCGGACGGCCTCCCCTGCGCGTCGACCTGGACGCGCTTGATTCGCGCCGTCGGCGCATACGCGCGCGCCAGCACGTCGTCGGGGACTGCACGATGGAGCAGGCTCGCGCGGATGGCGTCGCCGATCTGCTGCAGCCGGCGGCGCTCGGTCGCGATCGCGAGCAGTCCCGAGTCGCGGCTGTACGAGGTGATCGTGCCGGTCGAGAGGTAGTCGGGCTCCAGTACGAAGACCGCGGACACGCGGCCCGTCTTCATGTCGGCCAGGGCGGCAGCGGCGTCTGGGTACGGAGCAATCCGCTGCGCCGCGACGGGTGACGCGAGGTCGTCGGTGCCGTCCTGTGTGGCCGCCTGCGCCCGCGCGAACGCGAGGTCGAGGACGTGGGCGCCGTCGACGACCGCGATTGCGCGGTTGCCGTCGTTGCGCGCGGCTATGCGGCCGGTGAAGCCGGCGGCGGCGATCATGGTGCCGTAGAACACGGGCATCGCCACCACGGCGAAGATGTACATGCGGCGCGTGATGGTCGTGAGGAATTCCCATTTCGCGACGATCAGCGATTTGCGGATGTCCATCAGAGGGCGGCCTTGCGGATGAAGATTTCCTCGAGCGGCGCGGCCTGCCGCTCGAAGCGGTCGACGGCGGCGCCGCTTGCGGCGAGCCAGCGCAGGAACTCGCCGCTCGTCGCGCCATCGCGCAAATGGACCTCCGCGGAGCGGTCGCCTTCCTCGGATGCGGTCACGCGCGCGACGAGCGGACAGCGCGCGTAGTCCGCGTTCGAGACGACGCGCACGCTGTCGGTCGAGTGTTCACGGATGATTTCGCGCAGATCGCCGTACAGCACGCAGCGGCCCTTCGCGATCATGAACACGCGCGTGCACAGCGCTTCGACCATGCCCATCTGATGCGTGGAAAGCAGAATCGTCTGTCCCGCCGCGGCGCGCTCGCGGATGACCCGGTTGACGAGGCGGGCGCCGACCGGATCGAGGCCCGAGAGCGGCTCGTCGAGGATCGCGACGGCCGGCGAGGCGAGAAACGTCGCCGCGATCTGGACCTTCTGCTGGTTGCCTTTCGACAGCTGTTCCACTTTCTTGTCGTAGGCGTCGGCCAGCTCGAAGCGCTCGAGCCAGCGCCGGCTCTCTTCGCGCGCGGCGGGAGCGGCCATCCCTTTCAGCGCGCCGAGGTATTCGAGCACCGCGCCGACCTTCTGCCGCGGATAGAGTCCGCGCTCCTCGGGCAGGTAGCCGATGCGATCGCGATCCGCCGCCGTGAAGGCATGTCCGAGGATTTCGACGCGGCCGCTGTCGGGGCGGATCAGATCGAGTATCGTGCGGATGATCGTCGTCTTGCCGGCGCCGTTGGGGCCGAGCAGGCCGAAGACTTCGCCCGCGCCGGCCTCGAACGACACATCGTCGAGCGCCGTGGTCTTGTCGTAGCGCTTCGAGACGTGCTCGACGCGAATGTGAACCATGAAGCGGCCATAACTATATGCGAGCTCTCCGGGACCGCGTTGCACCGAACGTCCGCGTGCTGCTGGTCGGCATCAATCCCGGAATCCGGTCGGCCGCGATCGGGCATCACTTCGCGGGCTACTCGAACCGGTTCTGGCGGCTGCTGTACGAGTCGAGGCTGGTGACCGAGCCGATCGGCACCGAAGAGGACTGGCGGCTGCCGGAATGGCGGCTCGGGATCACGAACCTGATTCCGCGCGCGACACCCGGCATCGACACGCTGCGGCGTGAGGAGTACGTCGCCGGCACGCGCATGCTTCGGCGCAGAGTGCGGCGATGGAAGCCGGAGATCGTGGCGTTCGTCGGGGTGACGCTCTATCGCGTGGTGTGCGAGCGGCGGCCGTCGCAGCCGGTCCGCCTGGGCCTGCAGCGCGAGACGCTCGAAGGCGCGCGCATCTTCGTGCTGCCGAACCCGAGCGGCCGGAACGCGAACTTCTCTTATGCCGACATGCTCTCCGCGTTTCGCCGTCTCAGGCGGTTGGCGCGTGAACGAGATCGGTGACGCGCGGGCGCGACGAGTTGTCCAGCCACATCAGGATGCGCTGCGCCGCATGGCGCTCCGCGGGGACGCGGCCGCTGCCGTCCGAGCACACGAACTCGAGGTGCTCGTCCGACACCGACAGGCGGATGGACATGATCCGGCCGCGATCCGTCAGGCGGCAGGTTTCGTTTGGCGTGCCGGGCGCGTGTTTTTCGCCCGCCAGAAAGACGTTCGTGATTTCGACCTCGAGATCCGCGCGCTCCGGCAGCGGAGTGACCCGGATGCCGACGTTATTCAGCTCGTCGTGTAGCGCGCGCAGCGCCTGAAGACGGCGATCCGTCACGTGCGATTTGCCGCTGTCCTCGGGCGTGCGAACGACCAAGTACACAGAGAAAGGCGTCATGGATCACCCGTGTGCCGCTGGGGAGGGCACGAGCCTCGGATGGGCAAACGGAGTGCCCACCCCTCATGGCCGGGAATGGGCCGAAATGGCCCGATGACGCTTTCGGTTGACGGTAAACGTCAGCCTTTCGTGGACAAGAATTGTCACTGGCTGCGGCTATCATAGCGGGGCGTGACCTCCACGGCATTGCTCGCGGTTGCATCGCTGGTGCTCGCACAGGCGACCGGGCCCATCGTGCTGATGCCGCGACAAGCGCCGGCAACCGGCGAAATCGGGGCGTACTACTTCGACACGCCGAACGAGTCGCAGGTCTGGGTCAGCCTCGAGCCCGCCAGCGAGGAAGCGGGGCCCAAGCCGGTCTTTCTGAACGTCACCGTCAAGTTCCCGGGCACGAGGCTGAACGGTCCGCCCGAGACGGTGCAGCTGCGCGCTCAGGTCCGCTGCTTCCCGGTTGTGTTCCCCGAGCGTGTGCGGACGCCCGTGCTGGTGTTGTCGATCGACGGCAGGAAAACGGACCTCAGCCCGGACGGCCAGCGCTCGCACTTCCTGCCGACCTGCACGGGCGTCCCGCGGGACGGACGCTTCACGCTCGACACGGTGGTCGCGCAGGTGCCGTTCGACCTCGTCCGGCGGCTGGCGTCGGCGAAGGACGTCCGGATCGACGCGATCGGCTTCTCGCTCCGCTTTACACCGGAAGACTATGCGGCGCTGCAATCGTTCGTGCGGGCGATCGATAGCGGCGTGGTCTTGAAGAAGTAGAACCAACGGTTCGCGCGCCGGTTCCGTCTAACCGGCCGATGGACGCCTGGCTCGCGGACGTTCGCTACGGCCTTCGACTCTTCCGCAAGTCCCCGCTCTTCACGCTGGTCGCCGCCGGCACCCTGGCGCTCGGCATCGGCGCCAACACCGCCATCTTCTCGATCGTCGACGCCGTCGTCATCCGCGCGCTGCCGTACGCGGATCCCGACCGCGTCGTGGTGATCTGGGAGGACAACAGCCGGGCTGGATACGCGAAGAACACGCCCGCCCCGGCGAACTTCACCGACTGGCGGCGGCTGAACCGCACGTTCGACGGCATGGCGGCGACGCGGGGCGCGTCGGCCAGCCTCACCGGCGACGGCGTGCCCGAACAGATCCTCGGGCGCGCCGCGACACCGTCTTTCTTCAGCGTGCTCGGCGTTCGCCCCATCCTCGGCCGCACGTTCACCGAAGACGAAGACCGCGACGGCGCGCAGGTGGCGGTCATCAGCTACGGTCTCTGGCGGCGCCGCTACGCCTCCGATCCGGGCATCGTCGGACGGGGTCTGACGATGAACGACAGCCGATGGGAAGTGATCGGCGTGATGCCGCAGTCGTTCGCGTTCCGCAACCGGGACATCGACTACTGGATTCCGATGCACTGGACGCCGGCGCAGGCGAACGCGCGCGACTCGCATTTCCTGAACGTCGTCGGCCGGCTGAAGCCCGGCGTGAGCTTCGAGGCGGCGAACGACGACATGCAGTCGATCGCGCGGCAACTGACGGCGCAGTATCCCAACACCAACCG
>DASQHH010000300.1:0-8452 GCA_035632195.1 Vicinamibacterales bacterium | reverse complement strand
GCTGCGATACGTCGGCAGATACCGCATCACAAGGTCGTACCGCTGCTCGCCCTTGAGCACCTGCGTGAGCGCGTTGCCGCCCACGGCGGTCTGAATCGCGTCCTGGACGTCGGCGGCATTGATTTGATACCGCGCGGCCGCGTCGCGATCGACCGTGAAATTCAGGTTCGGCTGGCCGAGCACTCGGAACAGCCCGAGATCTTCGATGCCCGGGATGGTCCGCATCACCTCGACGATGTGTTCGCCCGTGTCCTCGAGCGCGTGCAGGTCGTCGCCGTAGACCTTGATAGCGAGCTCGCCCTTCACGCCGCTGACCGCTTCTTCCATGTTGTCGGCGATCGGCTGCGAGAAGTTCCAGAGCACGCCAGGAATTCTGTCGAGCTCGTGATTCATCGCCGCGATCAGGTCTTCCTTGTTCTCGTGGAAGATCGGACGCCACTGTTCCCTGGGCTTGAGGTCGACGAAATACTCGGTGTTGAAGAATCCGGTGGTGTCCGTCCCGTCGTCCGGACGCCCGACCTGGCTCGTCACCGCCGTCACTTCGGGGAACGCCGCGAGCATGACCCGTACCTCGTCGGCGACTCTGATCCCCTCGGTCGGTCCGGTGCTCGGCGCCAGCGTGCCGCGCACCCAGATTGCGCCCTCGTCGAGGTGCGGCAGGAATTCCGATCCGATCGCGCGGCTGAGCGCCAGCGCTCCGGCGAGCGCAAGGGCGGCGACGCCGACGGTCGCCCATCGCCATTGGATCGCGAACCTCAAGGCCTGCTCATAGCCTTTCGTCAGGGCGTTCATCAGCGGATTGCGCCATTCGCGCGTGCCTCTCGGAAAGATGAGGCTCGCCAGCACGGGGCCGACGATCATCGAGAAGAGCAGTCCGCCCAGCAGCGCGAACGCGACCGTCCAGGCCATCGGCTTGAAGAGGCGGCCCTCCACCGCCTGCAGCGTGAAGATCGGCAGGTACGCGACGATGATGATTGCGATCGAGAAGAAGACCGGCCGCTGGACCTCGTGCGCCGCGGCGCCGATCTGCTGCGCCACCGACGTGGTCTCCTCGTCGCGGTGCGAAAGCAGGCGCACGATGTTTTCGACCATCACGATCGCGCCTTCGACGATCATCCCGAAGTCCAGCGCGCCGAGCGACAGCAGGTTGGCCGGAATGTGCCGCAGGTTGAGGCAAATCGCCGCGAACAGCAGCGAAAACGGGATCGTCAGCGTCACGATCAGCGCGCCGCGGATGTTGCCGAGAAAGACGAACAGGATGAGCGACACCAGGATGATGCCTTCCGCGAGGTTGTGCATCACGGTGTGCGTCGTCAGGTGCAGCAGATCGCTGCGATCGAGGTGCGGGACGATCTTCACGCCCGGCGGCAGCAGGCGGTCGTTCAGCTCGCGGACCTTGGCGTGAATCGCATCGAGCGTCGAGTCGGCGTTCGCGCCCTTCCGGAGCAGGACGATGCCGGCGACGACATCGTCGTTGTCGAGGATGCGGCCGTCCTCGCGATGAATCGCCTTGCCGAACTGGCCCAGCCGGATCTTCGCGCCTTCGGAGACGGTCGCGATGTCCCGCACGCGGAGGGCGGTGCCGGCCTTGGTCGTCAGCACCGTGCGCTCGATGTCGTCGACGGTCCGCACCTGCCCGACGGCGCGCACGTTGATCTGCTGAAGTCCCGCCTCGATGAAGCTGCCGCCGCCGTTGACGTTGTTGTTGGAGAGCTGCTGCTCGACCTGGCCGAGGCTCAGGCCGTACGCGACGAGCTTGTTGGGATCCACGCGGACCTGGTATTCGCGCGTCGGCCCGCCGAAGCTGGCGACGTCGACCACGTCCGGCACCGACTTGAACTGTTTCTCGATCGTCCAGTCTTCGAGCGCCTTCAGCTCCATGACGTCGTACGCCGGGTTCGTGCTGTGGAGCGTGAAGAAATAGATCTGGCCCACCGGGCTCCAGTCGGCGCCCATCTGCGGCTGGACGCCCGTGGGGAGCGTCACCTGCGACAGCCGCTCGACGACCTTCACGCGGTTCCAGTCGTCCTCCGACTCGTCGTCGAAAATCAGCATCACGCTCGAGAGGCCGAAGAGGGTCGTGGATCGCAGATGCTCGAGATGCGGGAGACCGTTCATCGCGATCTCGAGCGGGATCGTGACCTGCTGCTCGACCTGCTCCGCCGAAATCCCCGGCCACTGCGTGATGATCTGGACGTAGTTGTTGGCGACGTCCGGGTAGGCCTCGACCGGAAGGTTCTTGAACGAAATGATTCCCCAGATGAACAGGAGCACCGCGACCGCCAGCACCAGCAGCCGGTTGCGAAGCGAGAATTCGACCAGACGATGAAGCATCGGCCCGCTGTCTCCTCTTACTGTTCGACGCTGCTCTGCAGGACGAGCGCGTTGGCCACGACGCGATCGCCCGGCTTCAGGCCCGACCGCAGCTCCTGCATGTTGCCGGCGAGCATCGGTCCGCCTGCGACTTCACGGCGCTCGAACACGCCCGGCCTGGCCGCCGGCACGTACACCCAGTCGCGGTCGTGCAGGTGCAGCACCGCGGCCGCCGGGACGACGGCGCGGGTCTCGGTGGACAGCCCGCGGAACGTCGCGGTCACGAACATCCCGATCCGCAGGAGATTCGGATTGGCGACCTCGATGCGCACCTTCGCCGTCCGGAGGGTCGGATCCAGCATCGCCCCGATGTTGTCGATGCGTCCCTTCAGCACGCGATCCGGGTACGCGGCCAGATGGATGTCAGCCGGATCGCCCACCTTCACGGTGCGGAGGTCGTTCTCGTACACGTCGCAGACGATCCACACGCGCGACAGGTCCGAGATGGTGAAGAGGTTCGGCGAGTTGTCGAGTGATTTCACGCCCGAGGCGTTGGTGACGTTCTGTTCGGTGATGACGCCCGAGGCCGGCGCGACGACGTCGACGATCGGCGACGGCGGATGGTTCGGGTCGGCGCCGAGGACGCGCAGACGCTCGGTCGAGTTGTCGACGTCGACCCGCGCCTTTTCCGACGTATCCTGCGCGACTTCCAGGTCTTTCTTCGCGATGGCGCCGCGCTCGAAGAGGGCGTTCGCGCGGTCGAGCTGACTGTCGGCGAGGGCGCGGTCCGCAACGGCTTTCCGATAGTCGGAGAAGGCCGAGGCGACGTCCGCGCTCTGGATGCGGAGGAGCAGCTCGCCCTTTTGCACCTGATCGCCGAGGCGCGCCCGGATCTCGAGCACGCGGCCGGACGCGAGCGACACGACCGGCACCGCGCGCGAGACGTCCGGGCTCACGACGCCGGTGACGGTCAGTTCGGACGCGGCATCGTGCCCGGTCGCGGCCACGATCGGGAACTGCTCCGGGCGATCGACCCGGACGATCCCGTTCTCGCCCTCGCGGTCGACGACGGCAGGCGGCGGCGCACCTGCGGCGGGATCGGTGTTGCCGTGTGCCGTGCACGCGGCGCCGACGGCCGTCGCCAGCAGAACGGCGGCGGCGGCAGTGTGACGATCGAACGAGCGTAAGCCTCTCAAGGAATCACCTCTCGACCCACCGCGAGATTCAGTTGATTCACGGCGTTCAGGAATGCCGCGACGAGATTCACGTAGCTGACCTGCACGGCGCGGTACTCCTGCTGCGCCTGCAGAAAATCGACGAGCGACACCGCGCCGCGCTGATAGGAAAACGTGACCGTGTCGCGGACGCGCGTCGCCTGCTCGAGATAGCGGTCCCGGTACGGCTGCAGCAGCGTGACTGCGCTGACCACCGTCGCGTACGCCGTGTCGACGTCGCCGAAGACCTGCAGCCTGGCCGCGTCCGCCAGCCGCTCGTTGCGCGCGACGTCCAGCTGCGTCCGGACCTTCTCGCCCTGGTTGCGGTCGAAGAGCCGGAGAGGCACACCGACGCTGACGCCGACGTATTCACGCAGCGCGGGCTGGTAGCTCTGGTAGGCCTGCGACAGCGCGGGAAAGCCGGCGTCGACCGTGACGGTCGGGTCGACCGATCCGTTGGCGAAGGCGAGCCGGAAGTCCGTGCGCGCTTTGTCGATCGCCTGCGATGCGGCGCGGAGGTCGGGTCGGGCCTCGAGCGCCGTTCGACGGAGATCTTCGAGCGACTGAGCCGGCGGCGCGAACGCGAACGGGCCCGTGACGTCGAATCGATCGACCGCCGTCGTCTGATCGTTCAAGAGCCGGAGCAGTTGAATCTTCGCGGTCCGGAGATTCACCTCCGCCGTCTGCACGTCCGACTCGTAGGTGACGCGCTGCAGCTGCAGCCGATCGAGATCGATCTGCGCGATGTCGCCCGCCTGCAGCCGATCGCGGCCGAGCGACAGCACCTGGTCGTAATTCGCCAGGTTGTCGCCGGCCAGCGTGCGGAACGCCTTGGCCTGCAGCACCTGGATGAACGCGCTGCGCAGCGTGAACAACAGGTTGCGCTCGAGATCGGCCTCGGTCGACGTCGCGACGGCGGTCGCCGCAGTCGCGCTGTCGCGGCGCAGCTCGCGCTTGTGCTCCCGCTCGTGCAGATAGCTGACCGACGTGACGAGGTTCGAAGCGGAGAAGAGGTTGCCCGCATCGGTGTTGCCCACCTGATCGAGTGTGAGCGTCCACGCCGGGTTCGGGCGCAGGAACGCCGTGACCTCGGCCGCCCGGGATTCGTCGATCCCTATCCGGCCGGCTTGCAGCGTCGGGTTCGTCGTCCGGAAGCGATCGCGGACGTCCTGCCACGTAAGCGCGGACGGCGGCGTCAGAGCTCCCTGGGCGGCCGCGCCCGCCACGGCCGCATCGACGCATACACAAACCACACAGGCACGCCAGACGAGGCGCATGTCGTCTCCTCGGAAAGCCAGAGCGCTATCGAATCGAGCGAGCGGTCGAACGGTCGGGATTAGGAGACGGGAGGGGCGCGGGGAGAGCCGGAGCGTCGGGCGGCGGTGCGCGCGACGCGTCCGTCGCGAGGCGCGAGCGGAGAGACCGCATCCGGTGCGATGACGCTTGCGATGGGCGGCGGCGACACACCGCCCGACGACAACAGACCGGCGCCGCCGTCGTCGTTCTCCGGCGCGGGCGTCCGCCGCAGAGCCGTGTCCGATTCAAACGGATCGATCAGGCGGACGAGGCGCGCATCGGCGGTGCGCGCCGCGGCCGCGGGCCCGACCGGATTCGTGGTGCCCGGGGCCGGCATGCGCTTCGAGAAGACCGGCCGTCCGTCGCTGAACAGCACGAGGAGGTCGGCCGTGCCGTCGTAGTCGATGTCGACGACCGACCGCGTGCGGTCATGGGTCTGCGCGTCGAACTCCTCGACCAGATCCGTTTGACCGTTGAAGTTCCGGTCGGTTTCCCGGCGGACGAGGGCGCCGCGCTCGTAGAACTCGGCGATGTCTGGCGCGCCGTCGAAATTACTGTCGACCTCGACCTCGATCAGCTCGCCGCGCGAGTCGAAGTGCGACCAGGTGTCCGCGCGGCCGTCGCCGTTCTTGTCCGCCGTCCGCACCGAGGTGCGCGGCCACAACTGGGCCGCGGACAACGCGGCGCAGCAGAGGACGCACAACAGCGCGGTGAGCCGGACTGAGGAAACTTTCATCGACGGACGTTCAGAATATCACTCGTCCCGCGGCCGCTTACGAAGCCCTTAGATGTCGCCGCCCGCTGCCGGAAAAGCAAACGCAGAGACTGCAGAGTACGCGGAGCAGAAGGGCGATTCGGCGGCCGCGAAGCGGCCTCGAGGGAGCACGTCCGCGCACGGGACGTGAGCCGCTGGGGAACATGGAGCGGTTCACGTCCGTGCGCGGGCGTGCTCCCAGACCGGCCTGCCGAATACGCAGGCCGGTCCGCCGAATCGCCTCCACTCAGCGGGCTCCGCGTTCTCTGCGGTCGCTCTCCCGTCGCTTACGGACAGGTCGTCGGCAGGCCGTTCAAGCCTTCGAAGTCGTGTTCGAACGTCGCCGTGATCCCGCTCGCGCTGCGGGTGAGGCGGACGACGTAGAGGCTGTCGAAATCGGTGGACGGCCACGCCGGAACCGTTGCGCCTCCGCCGTACGCGTTCATCAGGTTCTGTACCAGCGTCTGCAGCTCGATGTGCTCCCAGCTGACGAACACCGTCGCTGCGGCGTATGTGCTCCCGAGCAGCTCGGTCTGAAGGCCCGCGATGTTGTCGTACCCGTACTGGGCGTTCACGGGCATGCCGAGCCCGATCGCCGTCGGCTCGATCGTCGCGAGCGGGCGCACGTAATCGAAGCTGCCTGACGCGTCGGCAATCGGCGGCAGCGGGTTGGGCGCAAACAGGGAATTGGGCGTGCCGTAGCGTTGCGCGAGCACGTTCGGCAGCGCGAGCGCGCGCTGCAGGCCCTGGCACGTCAGCTGGCCGTAGCCGCCGGCCGGCTTCTCGCCGTGGCGGAAGAACACGAGCGTTTCGGTCGTCGGCGCTCCGGAAACTGCCGGCGTGACGACGGTGGAATCGAAGGTCGCCGTCGCGGGCGTTCCGAGAAGATGGCTCGTCACCGCAAGGCCGACGTCAATCGTCGACGCCATGGTCACCGTCTCGGAGCCGACGGCGGTCCACGTGACGCCGTCCGACGAGCGCAGGCCGGTGATGGTGTTCCCGGCGCGGGTCAGCTTGACCCACATCGGCGCGAATCCGGCGATGGGGGTCGAGCTCACCGATGTGCCGCCGGTAGACAGACGGCTCTGCAGCGCGAGTCCCTTCGCGGCGCTGACCAGCATCATCGCGTGCTTCGAGCCGGAGGCGAGCGACTCGCGCATCATCACGCCGGCCTTCGTCCAGTTGTTGACGTCCTGCACCGTCGCCACGCGCGCGACGATCGAGCCGTCGCCGGTCAGCGTCGTGTAGACGAAGTGGAAGGCGTCGGCGGCATTCCAGATGTCCGCGCCGTCGCCGGTGATCGTAAACGCTCCGGCACCGGTGCTCGTCGAGGCGCCGGCTGAGCCGACGGCGCCGACATCGACGCTTGACCACACCGACTGGGCGCGCGCGGCGGAAGCCATCGCGCACAGGAAGACAACGGCAGCGAATCGAACCGGGTGGGCCACAGCCGAGGGACCGATTCTACGGAAGCAGCCGGCGAAACGCGAGGTGAGCCGTTGCGAGCTCGTCTGTTTCGATTCAGTTCGCGGCGCGTCCGGCGGCGGCGAGGATCTCCAGCGAGCGCACGCGCGCGCCGTGATCGTAGATGTGCGACGTGGCGATCAGTTCGTCCGCCTGCGTGGCGTCGACGAATCGGCGCAGGCCGTCCGCGATCGCCGGCTGCGCACCGACGAAGGCGACGAGGGGCATTTCCTCCAGCGGGATCGTGCCGAACGGGATGACGTCTTTCTCATACGCAGGATTCGGCGGCGGCAGCGGAATCGGCATTCCGCGCCGGAGGCTCGCGAACGATTCGCGGCCGGATGTCGCGAGCAGCCGCGCCTCCGCGTCCGTGTCGGCCGCGACGGCGTTGATGCCGAGCATCACGTACGGCTTGGCGAGAGACGGCGACGGTTTGAAGTTCGCGCGATAGATCTTGATGGCAGGCAGAAGCATCTGCGCCGCGAAATGCGACGCAAACGCGAAGGGGAGTCCGAGCGCCGCCGCGACCTGCGCGCCGAACGTGCTCGATCCGAGGATGTAGATCGGCACGCGCAGCCCCGCGCCTGGCACGGCATGGACGCCGTGGTCGCCCAGGCCGGCGAAGTACGACATCAGTTCCAGGACATCCTGCGGGAAGGCGTCCGGATCGCTCGCGAGCGTCCGCCGCAGCGCGTGCGCGGTGACCATGTCCGTGCCAGGCGCGCGCCCAAGCCCGAGATCGATCCGGCCGGGAAAGAGCGACTCCAGCGTTCCGAACTGTTCCGCGACGACGAGCGGCGCGTGGTTGGGCAGCATGATGCCGCCGGCGCCGACGCGAATCGTCTTCGTCCCCGCCGCGACGTGCGCGATGACGATGGACGTCGCCGCGCTCGCAATGCCGGGCATGTTGTGATGCTCGGCGAGCCAATAGCGGTAAAAGCCCAGCCGCTCCGCATGGCGTGCAAAGTCGAGCGAATTCCTGAATGCCGCAGCGGCGTCGCTGCCCTGCGTGATGGGTGCGAGGTCGAGAACCGAAAGACGAGCCACCCGGCTATCGAATCACAAGCGCGCGAAAACACGAAACTCCGTCATTCGCAGCGGAGAGCCTCGATCGGATCCACCGCGGCAGCGCGGCGTGTGGGCGCCCAGCAGGCAACCAACGTGACCACGACGAAGATGAGGCCCGCGGCGCCGATCGTGAGCGGGTCGTCCGGAGCGACTTCGTACAGGAACGTCTGCAGCACGCGCGAGACGAAGAGCGCTCCGGCGATGCCGGCGACGATGCCGCCCGCAACGAGGCGGAAGCCTTCGCCGATGACGAGGTTGCGGATGTCGTTCCGGTGCGCGCCGATCGCCGTGCGGATCGCGATCTCGCGGCGGCGCGACGCCACCGACAGCGCCAGCACGCCCT
>DASQHH010000299.1:0-4893 GCA_035632195.1 Vicinamibacterales bacterium | reverse complement strand
CCCCGGGCGGCGGGCTTCGGCGGCGTGTGCGGCAGCGTGAGGCTGAACGCCGACAGCAGCAGCGACGCCACGCCGGCGACGATGAACGTCCCCTTGGTCGCGTCCTGCAGCGCGGGACCGGTCAGTCCCGACGCGAGCACCGCACCGAGCCAGCTGACGAAGCCGTCGTGCGGCGTCGCGTTCACGTGCTGCCAGTCCACGAGGATGAACGTCATCGGCCACGCCGCCAGGATCCAGCCGAGCGTCCCGCCCATGCGCACGAAGCCGAACTCCCTCTGCGCGTCTTTCATGTGTGCAAACGCGATCGAGTTGGTGATCGAGAGCGTCGGGACGTACAGGAGGCAGTGGACCGTCATCGCGATGAGAAACGGCCAGAAGTCCCGCGTCCATGCGAGCGTGAGCATCGCCACGCCGCCGACGAGCTGACTCGCGGCGAGGAACCGCTCCGCGGCGAAATTCCGATCCGCGAACTGGTTGCTGAAGAACATGCCTACGATGGCGGCGACCGGAAACGCGCTCAGGATCCAGCTCTGTTCCGACGCGCTGAATCCCAGCCCGGGAAGATACGCGAAGATCAGCGGGTACCACGCGCCCCAGATGAAGAACTCGAGCACCATCATCAGGAACAGCCTGGCCCGGACCGGCTTCATGTCCACCACGCGTCCACGGGCGGCTCGGTGAGCACGACGCGCGACAGGAGATCGATCGCGGCTCTCAGCCCCTCGTCGACCGACGCGAGCGCATCCTCGTGCTCGATGCTCATGACGTGGTCGTAGCCGGCCAGCCGCAGCGCGCTGACGATCCGCTTCCACTCGAGCTCGTCGTGGCCCCAGCCGACGCTGCGGAACAGCCACGAGCGCTCGGGCATGCGGCGGTACGTCTTCGTGTCCAGGACGCCGTTGACGGCGACGTTGCGCCGGTCGAGCGCGACGTCCTTCGCGTGCACGTGGAAGATCGCGTCGCCGAGCGCGGCGATCGCCTGCGGCACATCGACGCCCTGCCAGAAGAAGTGGCTCGGATCGAAGTTGACGCCGAGGTTCTTCGCCGTCGCATTCCGCAGCCGCAGCGCGCTCTCGACGTTGTAGACGATGAAGCCGGGATGCGCTTCGAGGGCCACGTTGATGCCGTGGTCGGCGGCGAAGCGCGCCGCTTCGCGCCAGTACGGAATCGCTTTCTTTTCCCACTGCCACTCGAGCAGGTCCAGGAATTCCGGCGGCCACGGCGTCGTCACCCAGTTCGGGTGCTTCGCATCGTCGGAATCACCGGGGCACCCTGAGAACGTCACGACGACCTTCACGCCGAGCTTCTTCGCGAGGCAGACGGTTTTCCGGAACACCGCATCGTAGTCCTTCGCGACCGCGGGATCCGGGTGCAGCGGGTTGCCGTGGCACGACAATGCGCTGATGGTGAGGCCCGCGTCGGTGAGGCGCCTGCCGAAATCGGCCGCGCTCCGGTCGTCGTTGAGCAGCCGATCGACGTCGAGGTGATCGCGTCCTGGCCAGCCGCCGGTGCCGAGCTCGAGCGCCTGGATCTTTCCGAGGGCCCGCACCTTCGCGAGCATCTGCTCCTGGTTCAGTGTGCCGAATACCGGGGTAAACAGACCGAGCTTCATGCGAGTACGAACTCCTGGACTTTGGTCCAGACGCCGCCGCGGCGATGGCTTTCGAGGACGGCGTCCACGATACAAGCCGCATGATAGCCGTCTTCGAACGTGGCGAAGGCCGGCGGCTTCGGCGCGTTCGGCTTCGCCTGGCGGATGAACGTGTAAACGTCGCGTAAGACGTTGCAGAACGCGTCCGCCCAGGCCTCCTGATGGCCGCCGGGCAGATGCGCGTATGACGCCGCCGCCGGCGCGAGCAGCGACGGGTCCTTGGCCAGCACCGCGTTGGCTGCATGGCGCTGGCCGAGCCACAAATCGTTCTGCCGCTCCTGCTGCCAGCGCAGCGATCCGCGCGCGCCGTTGACTTCGAACCAGAGATCGTTCTTGTGACCCGCGCAGACCTGACCGATGTTCACCGAGCCCTTCGCACCGCCCTCGAAACGCACAAGGAGTGTCGCAAGATCCTCGGACTGGACCTTGAACGCCTCGCGCGTACCGACGGTCTTCTGCGTCGCGAACGCCTCGGGCGACTTCGCCGCTCGGAACCGCGTCGCGACAACGGTGGTGAGATCGGCGAGCACTTCGACGATGCGCTGTCCGGTGACGTGCTGGACGAGATCGCACCAGTGCGACCCGATGTCGCCGACCGCCGAGCTCGCGCCGCCCTTCTCGGGCTCCAGGCGCCAGGAGAAATCGGTCGGTTCGAGCAGCCAGTCCTGCAGGTACGCGCCGTGGACGAAATGGACGGCGCCCAGCTTACCGGCAGCGATGGTGTCGCGCGCCTGCTGGACCATCGGATTGCCGCGGTAATTGAACGTCACCGCGTGCACGACGCCCGCGTCTTCGGCCATCCTGACCAGCGCGTGCGCCTCCTTCGCGGTCGTCGCCAGCGGCTTGTCGGAGACGACGTGCTTGCCGGCGCGGATGGCGGCGGTGATGACCGGCACGTGGAGATGGTTCGGCGTCGTGTTGTGGACCACATGGACAGCGGGATCGGCGACGAGGTCTTCGTAGCGGCCGTACGCCTTCGGGACGCCGAGCGCATCCGCCTTCGCGCGAGACGACGCCTCGCTGCTGCCGACGACGGCGACGACGTCCACGAAGCCGAGACGGCGGACGGCATCGATGTGGTGGGCGCCGACGAAGCCGGGACCCACCAGGCCCATTCCGATTCGAGTCATAGCGATCGCCCGGCTAAAGCCCCGCGCTCCGCTTTGGAGCGCGAGCCTTTAGGCGAGCGCGGCCTTGGCGTAGGCGAGACACTTCTTTACTTCGTCGACGGAGCTTCCCTGTCCTTTGTACTCATATTCGATATAGGCGCGGATCGGCCACCGCTCTTTCTTCAACAGCTGGAGCACTTCTCGGATCGGCGTCTCGCCCTGCCCCCACGGCATGTTGTCGCCCTGGTTCTTCTTGCGATCCTTCAGGTGCAGGTTGGTGATGTCTTTGTGATGCTCGCGGATGTACGCCATCGCGTCGAAGTTCGCGGCCGTGAAATGACCGATGTCGAGGTTGACCTTGAAGTACTTCGACATCTTCATCGCCGTGGCGAAGCTCTCGGGCGTGCAGAATTCGTTGGGGTCGCTCGTGTTCGAATGGCCGTGCATGGCCACGTCCATCTTGTGCCTCTCGGCGAACGGCGCGATGCGTCTGGCCGTCTCGATGTTCGTCGACGCCGTGATGATCTGCGCGCCCATCGCCTTCGTCATCTCGAACCCGCGATCGATTTCAGCGTCCGTGTAATCGCGATTCGGGCTGTAGTTGTACGCGTAGATCTCGATTCCCGCTCTCCGGAATTTGTCGCCGATCTGACGGAAGTGGTCGAGCGGCGTCTCGAGCCGCCACTTGCGCAGGTCCTCCCGCGCTTTGATTGCCTCGGGCGACGGCGGGGCGCCGCGCCGCCCGCGCGCGCCGCTGTTGAACTGCGGCTCGACCTGGGGCGCGAAGAGCTCGCACTCGACGAGCTCGCACTGCTTGAACGCCTGAATCACCTGATCGACGCCGTCACCGCCAGGCGTTCGCGGCAGATCGCGAAAGCTGTAGCTCTGCGCGCCCAGGCGCACCCCGTTGAATTCCGAGCCTGCCGCGCGAGCGAAGCGAGGCAGAGCGAGACCCGCGAAGACGATCTGTCCAAATTCACGCCTGGTAGTCATTGATTCACCGTGAATGAATACAGCGTGTCCCCGGCAGCGACGAGCACGTGCTGCCGCCCGTCGATGAGATATGTCTCCGGCGCGTTCGTGACTTGTCCGATCTGCGCGTGCCAGAGCGGATTGCCATTCGCCGGATCGAATGCGACGAAATTGCCCGACACGTCGCCTCCAAAGAGGAGCTTGCCGGCGGTGCTCAGCAGCCCCGGCGCGCCGCCCTGGCGTGTCGCCCGGAACTTGTGCCTCCACACCGTCTTCCCCGTCTTCGGATCGATCGCGACGATGAAGCTGCCGAGCGAGCCGACGCCGATTTCTTCCTTGCCGCCGAGGCCCATCGCCCCGCGCGGATCGGTTTCGCTGAGGTAGTACATCGCGAAGCTCTCCGACAGCGGGACGTAGAACAGGCCGGTGTCCGGACTGTACGTCGGTGGCGGCCAGTTCGTCGCGCCGCCGTTGGCCGACGACACGAGCGCGCCGGCGACGTCGTGGTCCTTCGCCGGATCGCGCACCGGCTGGCCGTGTGCGTTCAGCTCAGGCTTTGCCCAGTTCACCGTGTCGGAGAATTTCGCCGTGACCATGCGTTCGCCGGTCAGGCGATCGAGCGTGAAGTAGTAGCCGTTGCGGCTCGCGGTGAGGACCATCCGGCGCGGCCCGCTGCCGCGGAAGTCGCCGTCGACGAGCACCGGCGTCTGCGCGGAATCCCAGTCGTGCGTGTCGTGCGGCGACGTCTGGTAGTACCAGGCCATCTTGCCCGTGTCGACGTTGACGGCGACGATCGCGCAGGTGAAGAGGTTGTCGCCCTCGCCGCGCACCTGCGCCGTGTAGGCCGGCGTCGGATTGCCGGTGCCGAAGATATAGAGGTGCGAGTCGGGATCGTAGACGCCCGGCAGCCATGGGTGTCCGCCGCCGTGGCGCGCCGCGTCGAGGTTCTTCCACGTCTCGAGTCCCGGATCGCCGGGATTCATCGGAACCGTATAGGTCTTCCATTGCAGCTTGCCCGTGTCGGGGTCGAACGACTGGAGGAAACCGGGCATGTCGGTGTCGTTGCCCGTGCCGACGAGCAGGTGATCGCCGACGATGACGGGCGCGGCCGTCGAGAAGTACTCCTCTTCGAACGACGCCAGCGGCTCGTGCCAGCGCTCC
>DASQHH010000298.1:0-2178 GCA_035632195.1 Vicinamibacterales bacterium | reverse complement strand
TCATCCCGTCGCCGTCCCCGCAGTTGCAGAAGCCGCCGAGCGACGCGGGCTTGCCCTGATAGAGCGGCACGAGCGGCTTCATCGCGTCGTAGTCGTCGAAGACCATGACCAGTGTCGGCATCGACAGCGGCCGGCTGACTCCGCGCACGAGGGTCCCAAGCGTCGCGCGGAACTGCTCGATCTCGACGGCGACGTCGCGCAGCGTCCGCGGCGACTGCTGACCGACGACGATGACGCTGGCGCCGCGAATCATGTGCCAGGGTCGTGGCGCCGCAGAGCTCGACAACCTCCATGGAGCCGCGGCGAAGAATAGGATTAAGGCAGTGGCAACAGACCGGCGCATCGTGTGTTGGGAACAAATTGTCACACATTTCCGTCTACTCGCCCGATGACCGTCTTTCTCGAGCGCTTCTGGCAGGACCTCCGCTACGGCGTCCGGATGCTCGCGGGAAGTCCGGCGTTCGCCGCGGTCGCGGTCCTTTCGCTCGCGGTTGGCATCGGCGCCAACACCGCGATCTTCAGCTTCGCGGACGCGCTCGTCCTGCGTCCGCTCCCCGTTCCGGATCCCGGCGGCGTCTATACGGTCGGCTGGTCGACGCCGGTCGAAGCGTTCGGCGCGAGCGGCATCAACGCGTCGTATCCGGATTACGCAGACATCCGGGACAAGAGCCACAGCTTCGAGGGCCTCACGGCTTACCAATACGTCACCGTTGGATTCGCCCTCGATCGCTCGGCGACGCCCAAGATCAAGTTCGGCGCCCTCGCGACGGGCAATCTCTTCGACGTCATGCACGTCACGCCCGCACTCGGCCGGACCTTCCGGCCAGACGAGGATCTGGTGCCGGCGCGCGACGCAGTCGTCGTCATCGGCCACGCGCTGTGGGAACAGGAATTTGGCTCCGACCAGTCAGCGGTCGGTCGGCGGGTTCTGCTCGACGGTCACGAATTCACGGTCATCGGCGTCGCGCCGGACACCTTCCAGGCGATGGACCAGGTCGTGCGGGCCGATTTCTTCGTCCCGATGATGATGTCGTCGTGGCTGCTCACCGATCCGAAGGCCGCGTCGCTGCAAGCGCGAGACGTGAACAACCTCACAGTGAAGGGCCGGCTCGGCGCCGGCGTGTCGCAGGCGACCGCGCAGGCCGAGTTGACGACGATCGGCACCGACCTGTCGCGCGCGTATCCGGACGCCGACAAGAACCGGAATCTCGTGGTCCGCACGGAGCTGCAGGCGCGGATGGCGCAGGACCCGCCGGACGCGACGCTCTCGGCCATGCTGGGCACGCTGGCGTTGCTCGTGTTGTTCGTCGCGTGCGCGAACGTCGGCGGCCTGCTGACGAGCCGAGCCCCTGCGCGCGCCAGGGAAATGGCGCTGCGGCTGGCCATCGGCGCGGGCCGCGGCCGGCTCGTTCGGCAGCTGATCACCGAGAGCCTTCTCATCGCTCTTGCGGGCGGCATCGTCGGCCTCGGCATCGGCTACGCGGGCATGATGCTGTTCCGGCAGATTGAAATCCCGACAGACCTTCCGATCGCGCTCACTTTCCAGTTGGATCGACGGGCGCTCGTGTTCAGTCTCGCCGTGTCACTGGCGAGCGCGCTGTTCTTCGGCCTCGTGCCGGCGCTCAGCGCGGCGCGCGCGGACCTGATGGCCGTCATGAAGGCGGGCGACGCCACCGCGCCCGGCCACCGGCGCCGCTGGCTGCGCGCGATCCTCGTCGGCGGACAGGTCGCCGTCTCGGTCGTCGTGCTCGTCGTCGCACTGTTCATGTATCGCGGGTTTTCGCGCCAGCTGGCGTTCGGGCCTGGTTACCGGACCGACCATCTGCTGCTGATGGGCGTCGACACGAGCCTCGCCCACTACAACGAGGCGCAGTCCGCGCAGTTCTTCAAAGAGCTCGGAGACCGAGCGCGCGAGGCACCAGGCGTCGTCGACGTGACGCTGACGACGTCGCTGCCGATGCAGAACGACACGCTCGGCGCGGAGAGTGTCGTGCCCGAGGGGTACGCGTTCCCGCCTGGCAAGGACACGGCGACCGTGTTCCGGTCGAGGATTGACGAGCACTACTTCGACGTCATGGGCATTCCGCTGCTCGGCGGCCGCAACTTCACCGTCAACGACAGCGCGGCGGCGCCGAAGGTCGCTATCGTCAACGAGCAGTTCGCGAAGCACTACTGGCC
>DASQHH010000297.1:0-3525 GCA_035632195.1 Vicinamibacterales bacterium | reverse complement strand
GATGAGGTCGCACGCCTCGCGCATCTGCAGCGCCTGGGCGGTGTCGATGACGTCGGACGAGGTCAGACCGAAGTGCAGCCACCGGGCGGAAGGCCCGACCTTTTCGGCGACCGCCGTCGTGAAGGCGATGACGTCGTGCTGAGTCGTGCGTTCGATCTCGTCAATCCGGGCGATGTCGAAGGCGCCGCGCTCGCGGATGTCCCGCGCCGCTTCGCGCGGCACGATCCCGGCCGCCGCCATCGCCTCGGCGGCAGCGGTCTCAACGGCCAGCCAGGTTTCGTACCGCCGCTGGTCGCTCCAGATCCGCCCCATCTCGGGGTGTGTGTACCGCGCGATCACGTCAATCCAGATCCAGCCGCTCTTTCGGAATCTCCAGACCGTTCACGTTGCCGAGCACCGTGACCGCGAGCGAACCATTCTTGAAGAGATCTCCGGCCACGCGCAGCAGATCGTCCACGGTGACGCGCTCGATGCCGTCCAGCGTCTCGTCCAGGCCGAACTGCCGATCGAAGTAGATTTCCTGCCGCGCCAGATGCGACATGCGGCTGGCCGTGCTCTCGAGGCTGAGCATCAGGCTGCCCTTGAGATGATCCTTCGCGCGCCGCAGCTCGGCGTCGGGCACCGGCGACTTCTTCATCCCGCGCAGCTCTTCGACGACGAGATCGATCACCTGCCCGACCACATCGTTCGCACAGCCCGCATAGACGGTGAACGTCCCGGCGTCGCGGTACGCGCTCAGGCCGCTGAACACCGCGTAGGCGAGCCCGCGCTTTTCGCGGACGTTCTGGAACAGACGCGAGCTCATCGACCCACCGAGGAGCGTGTTCAGCACGTAGCTCGAATACCGATCGTCGTGGCTCTGCGGATAGCTGGGGACGCCGACGCACAGGTGGCTCTGCTCGAGCTCCTTGTTCCGGATGAGCACGTGCGACCGGACGCGAGGCGGCTGCTCGACAATCGCTTCGCCGTCCGTGCCGAGGGAACCGAATTTCGCGGCGACCAGCGACCGGACGTGATCGTGTTCGAGGTTGCCGACGACCGATACGATCAGGTTGCGCGCCGTGTACGCCTTCGAAAAATAGTCGCGCAGCAGCGCCGGCGTGAACGATTCGACGGTCTCCTTCGTCCCGAGGATCGGGCGGCCGAGCGGATGATTCTCCCAGAAGCCCTGCGTAAACAGCTCGTGGACCAGGTCGTCCGGCGTGTCCTCGACCATCTTGATCTCTTCGACGACGACCTTCTTTTCGCGCTCGATATCCTCCGGCTTGAACGCCGGATTGCGGACGATGTCCGAGAGGATGTCGATGGCGAGCGGCAGGTGCTCGTCGAGGACCTTGATGTAGTAGCTCGCGTACTCTTTCGCCGTGAAGGCGTCCAGCTGGCCCCCGATCGAATCGATTTCCTGGGCGATGTCCTCCGCCGTGCGCGAGCCGGTGCCCTTGAACAGCATGTGCTCGACGAAGTGCGCCACGCCGCCGCGTTCGGCCGTTTCGTGCCGCGACCCGCGCGTCAGCCAGACGCCGATGCTGATCGAGCGGACATGCGGCATCCGCTCGGTGAGGATACGGAGGCCGTTATCGAGAACGTCTCTGACGATCGCTGGATTCGACAATGTGTCTGAACGCTCGCAGCAGAAAACGGGTGGTCGCGTCGAGCTGGCGACTTTGCCGCAAAGCATTGACTGAGAAGGAATTACCAGCTCGAATTTACATTATAGCATGGGGCGCCGCGCGCGATCGACATGGTACAATCGGCAGTCCGCCGAGTGGTGAGCACGATGAAGGACGCTATCCCGACAACCACGCGGACGGTCGATATTGCCGAGCTCGAGCGGCCTTCGCTCGAAGCGGCCCTCGAAGCCGCCGGCGAGCGCCGCTTCCACGCCTCGCAGATCTTCCGCTGGCTCTATCAGCACGGAACCACAGACATCGCCGCGATGACGGACCTCTCGCGCGACCTGCGCGCGCGCCTGGCGTCCGACTTCACGCTGACGACGCCGTCGCTCGTCCATCGCGAACGATCCGTCGACGGCACCGAGAAATTCCTGATGCGGCTGGCTGACGGCAAGGACATCGAGTCCGTCTTTATTCCGGACACGCCCGGGATGACCTTCTGCATCTCGACGCAGGTCGGCTGCGCGATGGCGTGCGCCTTCTGCCTGACAGGCCGCATGGGCCTCGTCCGCAACCTGACCGCCGGCGAAATCGTCGGGCAGGTGCGCGTGCTCGCGGACGCCACCGGTCTCCGCGGACGCGCCTTCAACATCGTCCTCATGGGGATGGGCGCGCCGCTCCACAACTACGACGAGACGATGAAGGCGCTGCGGATCCTGAACGACAAGCACGGCTTCGGCCTGTCGCCGAGGCGCATCACGCTCTCGACCGTGGGACTGCTCCCCGCGCTCGAAAAGCTCGCCCGCGAGCCGGTCATGCCCAACCTCGCCATTTCGCTCCATGCGCCGACGGACATCCAGCGCGGCGAGCTCGTGCCCATCAATCGCAAGTACGGCGTGGCCGACATCATCGCGGCGTGCAAGCGCTTTCCGCTGGGAAAACGCAGCCGGATCACGTTCGAATACGTCCTCCTGGCCGGGGTCAACGACTCCCCCGAGGACGCGCGCCTGCTCGCGAAGCTGCTCGCCGGGGTGAAATCGAAGGTCAATCTCATTCCGCTGAACGCCGCCGCAGGAATCCCGTTCGAACGGCCATCCGACGAGGCGATCGACCGGTTCGCGGCTATCCTCGCCGACCACCGACTGACCGTCTCGGTCCGTAAGAGCCGGGGGCGCGACATCCGCGCCGCCTGCGGACAGCTCATCGTCGAGGGACCGAAGAAATCCGCCGCCCAGCAGTTGGCCGTCCTGGCCTTCGGGGTCTAATCGCCTTGCTCTACGTCTGACGTCCTTGCGGCACGTCGGTTTTGCCGCTGGGAACGAAGGAAACGTATGGGTTGGTGTCCACAATGGAGGACGATTAATTGCCGACGAACCAGCTCGAAAGAGTCATCAACGGCCCGGAGGCGAAGATGGACCGCCGGAACCGAGAGATGAACGAGCTCGAATGACCGATGAACGAGGTCGACACACAAACGCGTCGCCGTGAGCGAGAGATGAGTCAGCGAGACTGACGAACGAGGCGGCCCGACAGACCGATGGGGCAGGTCGACTCAGATATGTGCCGGCTCGACAGGCAAATGACTCGTGCCGAATGAGATACGAGCCGGCTCGACTGAGAGATGAGTCGCGTCGAGCGAGAAATGAGCCGGGTTGACTGAAAGATGAGTCAGGTCGACTGAGAGACGAGCCAGGTCGACCGAGAGATGAGCCGAGTCGAGCGAGAGATGAGCCGCCTCGAATCCACTATCGCATGTTAAACCATTGATTCGTTGTCACTTACTAGACAACTAGAGAAGCTCGGCAACCCCTTCCGAGGCCGTGACACGAACGCGAACCCACTCGTTCCGTCGACAACCCGACGGAATGCGAACCTTTAGATAGTTGCCGGTCACTGCCAGCGTCCCGTCCTC
>DASQHH010000296.1:0-1784 GCA_035632195.1 Vicinamibacterales bacterium | reverse complement strand
GTCGGCGAACTGCAACGGCAGAATCTGCTCGACTCGACGCTCGTCGCCATCGTGTCAGATCACGGACCGGGATCGGGCCGTCCGATGATGGGTCGCGTGCGCGATGCCTCGATCTACGAAGGGTCTGTCCGCGTGCCGCTGATCATGTTCGGCCCGCAACTGGCGGGCGCCTCCGGGTCGGTTACCCTTCCAACCGGCCACGTCGACCTGGCGCCGACGCTGCTGGGGCTGCTCGGCCTTCAGCCGCCAATGACGATGAAGGGACGCGATCTGACGCGCGATGCAGGCGAACGTGTCGTCATTCTGGCGACCCGGCCGCCGCTCTCGCAGATCGGGGTCCGCGCCGGCCGATGGAAACTCGTGCATTGGAGCGACACCGGCGCGAACGAGCTGTTCGACCTGTCGGCCGATCCGGACGAGCGCGACGACCTGGCCGGAAGACATCCCGACATCACGCGAACGCTCGAGTCCATCGTCCAGCGATGGCGCGTGCAGTCCGCCAACCTGATTCCGAACTACGCCTCAATCCTCGGCGCCTCCGGTCACGCGTGCAGCGCGCCGACAGAGAAGTCAGTCGCGCGACGAAGGACTTCGGGAGCCTGACGCGACCATTTCCACACGACGACGCACCTTGGACGTGTGGCGCGTGCCGATCTCCATACAATGACGCCGTCTGGGCAGACGACGCGTGACTCTTCGGGATGGCGGACTCTCGGCAGACGCCGAGAGACCATTTCCGTTCCCCGACAGACAATTTTCCGGCCCCGGAATCCCGTCGGCTCATCGGAGCAGCGCGTCGCTCCAGATCCGATTCCGCTCGATCAAGTACGACCATTCGGTGGCCCAACGAATCAACGATCCCGCTGGAGGGTCACCGTTCGGCAGTTCCGATGGCGGTAACAGTGACGGAAACGCCACCCGGGTCGTCACAACGTTCGGCGCCCGGGAATCGACCACGATCGAATAACCACCGCGATCGAGCCGAAGGCCGCCCGGCCGGATCGCAAACGCGGTCCGCGCGGATCTCGACGATCCCAGCAGATCGCTGCCGAGCGACGCGGTCGGGCGATCGTCGCCCACCAGGCGAAGGACCGTCGGCATCATGTCCACGTGGCTCGCCGGCATCGCCAGCCGGCGCGGCGGCCCAACCAGATCGGCAGGGCCGGAGATGATCGCGGGCGTCCACACGTTGTCGTTCTCCGGCACGCCGGATGTCCGTGACAGGTCGTTGTAGAACGCATGGTCGCCGACGACGATCGTCACCGTCCGGCGGCCGCGCGCGGCGAGGAAGTCGAACAGGCGGCCCGCCTCCCGGTCCGAATAACGCAGGGTCTGGCGGTACCGCGCGGACAGTTCTCCGCCCACGGCCGCCTCCCCGGCGTCGACGGGCAGCGTAAACGGGTAGTGGGTGCTGTAGGTCGAGACGAACGCGAACAGCGGCTGGCCCGCGGCGCCGCGATCGTGGGCGCGGACCTCGTCCATCGCACGCGAAACGATGTTGTGGTCCGTCGCGAGGCCTCCCTCAGCGACGAGATCGACCACTTTGGAATACCACCGCGGCAGCCAGAGGCTCTGGTTGTCGAAATGCGGGTCGGCGCCGACGTAAACGGCGTCATACCCGAGCGTCCGGAGGCGCGCCGGAAGGCTGTCGAAGCCGCGGCCGGCGAAGTCGGTCATGATCTCCTTGCGCCGGTGCGGCCAGGCGGAGCAATGAAACGCGAACACCGACGGCGCGCTGGGAAACCCGTTCGACACATAGGTCGGAAACGACACGCCGGCCCGAG
>DASQHH010000295.1:0-3028 GCA_035632195.1 Vicinamibacterales bacterium | reverse complement strand
GCTCGCGCGGCGGCCGCTGCGCGAGCGTTTCCGGCGGTCCGCGCCGTGCACGCGTCGATCGGCTGTCGGGATCGTTGACTCGGCCACGCCCCAGACGATGCAACCTCAACGCCAGATCCCTGGACCAACCGCGGCCGTCTGTATGGAATTTCATTTGCACGCTCGTCGTGCGTATGTCAGATCGTCCGACTCGACCGATACGACGCCGCGTGGGACGACCGCCTGCAGGCGCGCGCGATGGAGAAAGAGTCAAGGACTACCCGCAACTCAGCATCCGGGTGCCGAACGAATTCAAAGCTCGCCTGAACGCTCTCAGCGTCGTGACGGGCCTGGCACAGTGGCGCGTCATCGTTGAGGCGATCAACTGTTTCTTCCAGGACCTGCCCGACACCGACCGTGAGCTCGTCGACGGATTGAGCCGTCGGCTCATGGGCGCCGACAGCATCTGATTACAGTCCTGCAGCGCGCACGCGCTGCGACCGAAAAAGTACGTGTCAACATTTGTCAGAAGACGGGCGCAGTGACGCAAAGTGTCAACGCCCCGAGGCGGACTGACGGCGCAACTCGTTGATTGCGTGGTAGTTGGACGTTGGCTCGTTCCGGCACGAGCTCTGCATTAACCGGAGGAGACAGGACGCCCGTGATGATACGAAAAGCACAGCAGGGTTTTGCACTACTCGATCTGATCTTCGTGTGCGGCATCATCGGACTGCTGGCGAGCATCGCGCTCCCGCAGCTGGCGCTCGCGAAGAATGCCGCCGGCGCTGCGTCGGCCGTCGGATCGATGCGTGCCCTGGGCAGCGCGCAGCTGACATTTGCGCTCACCTGCGGCGGCGGGTTCTATGCGCCGAAGCTGACCACTCTCGCGACGCCGCCCCCGGCGTCCGTCGAAGGCTACATCGGCGGCGGCCTGGGCGACTCCGACACCGTGGTGAAGAGCGGCTACACGATTCACATGACCGGCACGGCCTTTCCCGGCGCGCCGCCGTCGTGCAACGGCGTCGGCGGGGGCGAAGCCGCGCAGGGATTCGTCGCAGCCGCCGATCCCAACGATCCGCTCAATCCGCGGTTCTTCGCCATCAACTCGAACAATGCCATCTACGAACACACCGCCACGCTGTGGGGGGTGATGCCGGAGATGGGCGACCCGCCGGTCGGCACCCCGCTCGTCCGCTAGGCCGGGTCCTTTCGGACACGCGCGGATTCCTCAGATATAATCCGCTTCATGTGGACCAAGATGATGTCCGGGCCGCGCAAGAAGGCCCCGAAGACGATCGCGGTCATCGACCCCGACCGCTGCTTCGGCGCGTTTGCGTGCTCGATCTGCCAGGCCGCCTGCCCGGTCGCCGGCTGCATCGTTGAAGAACCGGATCGCGACGGACGGATGGTGTGTGCGGTGCGCGCGGACCTCTGCATCGGCTGCGGCCTGTGCGTCACCCTGGGCAACCCGACTGCGCCGCAGCAACGCGAGTTCGGCTGCCCGCCCGATTACGACGCCATCAACATGATGCCGTTCGAAGACGTCGTCAAACTGCTTCAGGCACCTGACGGTCCGCGCGTCGCCGAAACCGCCTGAGCGTACCGCGACGGCAGGCGGTGATCGATCTTCGATTCGATGAACTTTGACGCGTCGCTCAGCGCCGTCAGCGACACGCCCGTTTCGATACCCAGCCCGTTCAGCATGTAGATTAGATCGTCAGTCGCCAGGTTGCCGGCAGCGCCTGGAGCGTACGGGCATCCGCCAAGACCGCCGGCCGACGCGTCGTATGTCGCGATGCCGAAGGGCAGGGCGGCGAGCACGTTGGCGAGCGCGGTCCCCCGCGTGTCGTGGAAATGCAGGGCGAGCTTCGCTGCCGGCGTGCGGGCGAGCACGGCGTCGAGCACGAGGGGAACCTGCCCCGGATGCGCGATGCCGATCGTGTCGCTGACCGCAACCTCGTAAACGCCCATCTCGACGAGGCGTGCTGTGATCCCGGATACGCGCGTCGGATCGACAGCGCCCTCGAACGGGCAGCCGAACGCGGTCGACAGATACCCCCGCACCCGCAGTCCCGAGGCGAGGGCGCGGCGGCAGACGTCGGCATAGCCCGTCAGCGACGCGTCAATGCTCTGATTGATGTTCTTGCGGCTGAACGTCTCGGTCGATGCCGCGAACACGGCGATGTCGCTGACGCCCGCCGCCTGCGCGCGATCGAGTCCTGCGAGGTTGGGCACCAGGGCAGCGTAGCGCGTTCCGGCGCGGCGCGTGATGCCCGCGAAGACCTCCGCGGCGTCCGCCATCTGCGGCACCCATTTCGGGCTGACGAACGCCGACACCTCGATGACGGGCAGTCCGGCGGCGCTCAGCCGATCGACGAAGGCAATCTTGTCGGCGGTCGCGACGGGCGCGTGCTCATTCTGCAATCCGTCGCGCGGCCCGACTTCGACGACCGTGACGCGTTTCGGGGCCGTCATTCGAGCTCGACGAGCACGGAATCGCCCTGCACGAGGTCTCCGGGCCGGCACCGGATCGCGCGCACCCGTCCGTCGGACGGCGCGGTGACCGGCAGTTCCATCTTCATCGCTTCGACGACGACCAGCGCGTCGCCGGTCTTGACATGATCGCCCTCCGCGACCTTGATCGCCACGATCAAAGCCGGCATCGGCGAGGTGACGTCGACGCGGACGCCCCGCGTGCGCCGCTGCGGCCCCGATTCCGTCGAGCCGGCCGGCGATGCCGTCCGCTGCCAGCGGTAGACGCGGCCGTTCCAGAACGCCCATCGATCGTTCGGCGTGCCGGCCACGTAAACGATCTCCGACCGGCCGTCGACGTCGACGCGGATCGCGCCGCCGCCAATCGTGGTCATGCGCTCCAAGGGTCCCACTCGATTGCCGGCCCCGAGCGAGCGCCGACATCGGCGCGAGTCGAAGGGCGGATTGCCGTTTCGGCCGCCGCCGCGAACGCTGCTTCGCGGACGAATTGGGGCGCTTCCGCCGCTTCGGAAAGCGAGGCGGCCTCGCGGTCGAGAAACTGCGTGTCGACCGTACC
>DASQHH010000294.1:0-5776 GCA_035632195.1 Vicinamibacterales bacterium | reverse complement strand
ACCGACCTCGACATCAACACATTCAGCGCCCCCGTCGTCGTGGACGGCGTCGAAGGCAGCTATCGCGTCCACGGCTTTTCGTCGCGTATCCGGCTGCGGAACGCCGTCGGCTCGGTGCGAGCGCACACGTTCAGCGGCCCGGTCGAAATCCAGGCGTCGCGGTGGGTGGACCCCGAGACCATCGACATTGACACCTTCAGCGGCAGCGTCGAGCTGCAGGTTCCCGGCGATGCCCGCGGCGCGCTGAGTTTCAAATCGTTCAGCGGCCGCCTGGACTCGGTCGTGCCGCTCATCATGCACAGCAGCAGCCGGAAAGCCGTCGAGGCGGACCTCGGCGGCGGTTCCGCCAGCCGGCTCAGAATCCATACATTCAGCGGCAGTCTCCATATCGATCGATAGGCGTCGACTGCCCTCGGGTCGAGCAAGCGAAAGGCGCTGCGGCCAGCGGTCCGAGCGAGCTCGGCCCCTACACACGGATGCACCTAACTGACTGATACAATAGGAATTTGCCCCATTGCGGGCGATTCCTGTCGTGACGACTGCAGTCCAGATCGAACCGGAGACTCGTCGCGAAACACCGATCGACCCTCGCGCGCGTGTCGCCGCGGACGGGAAGTTTCTGCGCATCGGCGACGATCGCTTCCGCGTCAAAGGCGTCACCTACGGCACATTTGCGCCGGATGCGGCCGGCTATCAGTTTCCCGCTGCCGATCGCGTTGCCGAAGACTTCCGCCAGATGGCGCAGCTCGGCATCAATACGGTCCGGACGTACACGCCGCCGCGGCGCGACCTGCTCGACGAAGCCGCACGTCACGGGCTCCGCGTCATGGTCGGCCTGCCCTGGTCAGAACATGTCGCTTTCCTCGACGATCGCGACCTCAAGCGTGAGATCCGCCGCGAGCTGATCAGCAAGGTCCGCGAGCTCGGCGACCATCCCGCGGTCCTTTCGCTCGCGCTCGGCAACGAGATTCCTCCGGGCGTGGTGCGCTGGCACGGCCGCGTACGTGTTGAACGGTTCCTCCGGGATCTGTACGACGATGCGAAGAGCGCGGCGCCGACGACCCTGCTGACGTACGTCAATTTCCCCCCGACCGAGTTTCTCGACCTCTCCTTTTTCGATATCTGTGCGTTCAACGTCTACCTCCACCGGCAGCCTGAGCTGCGAGCGTATCTTGCGCGGCTGCAGCACATCGCGGGCTACCGGCCGCTGCTGCTCGCCGAAGCGGGCGCCGACAGCATCCGGGAGGGCGAAGACGGACAGGCGGCGATCACCGCGATGCACATCCGCGCGGCGTTCGAAGAGGGCGCCTGCGGCGCGATCGCGTTTGCCTGGACCGACGAATGGTGGCGCGGCGGCCACCCGGTCGAGGACTGGTCGTTCGGACTGGTGGATCGCGCCAGGCGCCCAAAATCCGCGGCGGCGGCAGTCGCGAAGGCGTTCGCCGATGCGCCGTTCCCGCGCGAGCAACAGCAGACGTGGCCGCGCGTCTCGGTCATCGTCTGCGCGTACAACGCCGCCGACACGCTCGAAGACAACCTGACGTCGCTCGATAGGCTGACGTATCCGGACTACGAGGTCATCCTCGTCAATGACGGTTCGAAGGATCGCACGAGCGAAATCGGCCGCAGCCACCCGCGCGTGCGTGTCATCGACACACCGAACCGCGGGCTGAGCGCGGCGCGCAATGTCGGTCTCGCCGAAGCGACGGGCGTCATCGTCGCCTACACGGACGCCGACACTCGCGTGGACCGCGACTGGCTGACGTTCCTGGTCCAGCCGTTCCTCACTTCGGATGTCGTCGGCTCCGGCGGTCCCAACATCGTGCCGGACGACGACCCGCCCGTTGCGCAGTGCATCGCGCGCGCGCCCGGCGGCCCGACGCACGTCCTGCTGGACGATCGCACCGCCGAGCACGTCCCCGGCTGCAATATGGCCTTCCGCCGCGAGGCGCTGCTCGCGATCGGCGGCTTCAACCCGATCTATCTCCGCGCCGGCGACGACGTCGACGTCTGCTGGCGCCTGCAGGCGCGGGGCTGGAAGATCGGCTTCGCCGCGGCGGCGCTCGTGTGGCACCACCACCGGTCGTCGATCAAGGCGTACTGGCGTCAGCAGGTCGGCTACGGCGAAGGCGAGACCTGGCTGATGGCGCACCACCCGGAGAAATTCCTCGACGGGCACATGCTCTGGCGCGGCCGGATCTACAGTCCACTCCCGTTCGTGCGGTCGCTCTGGGGTACGCGCATCAACGCCGGCGTCTGGGGGACGGCGGCGTTTCCGTCCGTGTACCGCACGGACGTGCACCCGTTCGCGTTCCTGCCGCACTCCATCCGGTGGCAGACGGTCTCGTTCGTGCTGACGACGCTCGGCATCATCGTGCTGGCGATCGGCGGCCACCAGTGGGCGTCGACGCTGCTGCTGGCGAGCGGCGTCGTCGGCATCGCGGTGACGATCGCGAAGAACCTCGACTATGCCCTGCGGTCCGAGGTCGACGGCCTGCGGGGCGTCAACGCGCGCGAAGGCGGGCTGCGGCTCGGCCGCGCGGCGAACCGGTGGTGGTACCGCTCGATGCTGGCGTACCTCCATTTCATCCAGCCGCTCGCGCGGATTCGCGGGCGAGTCCGCGGCGTGCTGGCGCCGCCTGAAGTCGCGCTGCCCGACGCGCAGCCGCAGACGAGCCGCGGACCGCGGCCATCGATTCCCGAGATCGCGCGCGCGCTCGTGCTCATCTCCGGCAGCGTCACCGAGGATCGCTTCTGGAGCGAGGCGTGGACTTCGTCGGATCGACTGCTCGCGCAGCTGACCGACTGGCTGCAGCGATCGCGGGCGGTCCGGACCATCGAGATCGACGAAGGCTGGTCGGACGACCGGGACGTCAGCGCCCTGATCGGCCGGTGGGCGTGGCTGGACGTGCGCGCGCTGGTCGAGGATCACGGCGCCGGCAAATCGCTGCTCCGGATCAGCACGCACCTCCGTCCGACGACGTTCGGTATCGTCGCGGCGATCGCGTTCGGGGCGGCGGCGCTCGCAGGCGCGATCACCGGCGTCGCCCTCAAGCAGCGCATGGCCGGATCGCTCGGCGCCGCGGTCGCGGTCGGGCTGATCGTGTTCGTCATCTGGCGTACGGCGCAGACGGTGGCGGTCATGCGGCGCGCGGTCAGCCGCGTGACGCTCGCATCCGGCATGTCGCCGATGCCGTCGGGGCCGGCGCGCGCGCCGATCGTCGCGCCGGCCCTGCTCCGGCGCTACGGGCTGCGAAGCGCGATCATCTTCGGGCTGATGATCGTCTCCCTCGGCGCGAGCACGTTCATGCTGCGCGAAGCGGTCACGGGTGGTCCTGTGATCGGCGGCGGCACCGGGACCGTCGGTCCGACCGAATATGGTCCCAGCGTCGACGCGTCACTGGACACTCCCGGCGGCGTCGCGATCGCACCGGGGGGCGATATCTTCTTCGCCGACTCGAACCACAACATGATTCGGCGCGTGAACGCCTCTACCCTTGAAATCGAGCCGTTCGCGGGCGACGCCGACCTTGGCAGCGGCTTCTCAGGCGACAACGGACAGGCGCTCGCCGCGCAGCTCGACACACCCAACGGCATCTGCATCGCGCCGGACGGCGACGTCGTCATCGCCGATTCGCACAACGATCGGATTCGGCGCGTCGATCGACCGACGCAGATCATCACGACGATTGCCGGCTCCGGAGAGAACGGGTACGACGGCGATGACAAACCGGCGACCGAGGCGGCACTGAACACGCCGAACGCGGTCGCGTGCTCGCCCAACGGCGACATCTACATCGCCGACACCCTCAATTACCGCGTTCGCGTGATCGACTCGAGGACCGGCCTCATCCATACCGTCGCGGGCGACGGCGTGCCCGGCGATGCCGTCAACGTCGGCGACGGCGGACCGGCGACGAGCGCACATCTGAACATGCCCAGCGACGTGCAGCTGAACCGCGCGAACGGCGACGTGTACATCGCCGACATGCACCACAACCGGGTGCGAAAGATGGACGCGAGAACGCATGTCATCACCACCGTTGCCGGCAGCGGCGTGTGGGGCCTCGGGGGCGACGACGGCCCGGCGATTCAGGCTCAACTCGGCGGCGTCGCGGGGATCGCCGTCGTGCCGGACGCCGTCGGCAAAGTGACGATCTTCATCGCCGACTTCTATAACGGCAGCGTTCGTGCCGTCGGGCCGGATGGCGTCATCCGGAACCTGACGAACGACGCGCGGCCGCCATTCGAACAGCCGACGCGGGTCGCGTATTCCGTCCGGCGGGGATTGTTGTGGGTCGCCGACGCGGGTCCGGATGCGAACAACATCCGGTCGCTGGCGATCCCGAAGATCGCGCCCAGTCTCGTGCCGCCGGTGCGTCCGGCTTCCGCTCCGGCGCGGAGGGTCGGCGGATGACGCCCCAGTTACCATCGGGCAGCCAGCCGCAGCAGCCGCTGCTGCCGTGGACGATGTCGTTCCTTCGCCCGTACAAAGCGAAGGTCGTTCTGCTGGTAGTCCTGCTCGCCTCCGAAATCGGTCTCGGCGCGCTGCAACCGTGGCCGCTCGCGATCGTCATCGACTACCTGACGAAGCGGCTCAGCGCGTTTCCGGCGTGGCTGCAGCCGTGGATCGCGCGCGTCGGCACCAGCGAGATCGCCATCCTCACGCTCCTCGTTGTCGCCGGCGTCGTGCTGCAGGTCGTCAACCAGTTCGTGTCGGCCTACGGAACGCAGGTGCAGGTCGACACGGGTCAGCGGATGGTGTACGACCTGCGGTATCGCCTGTTCGAGCATCTGACGGCGCTGGGCCTGCATCACCACATCACGACGAGCACAGCCGATGCGGTGTACCGCGTCGACGTCGACGCGTACGCGATCGAGAACCTGGTCATGAGCGGCATCTTCCCGCTCGCGACGTCGATTGTGTCGCTGACGGTGATGTTCACCATCCTGCTCAAGATGAACGTCACGATCGCGCTGCTGTCGCTGACGGTCGTGCCGTTCATGTACTTCTGCCTGCGGTACTACACATCGACGCTCGTCAACCGCGAGGAGCGCGTCAAGGAACTCGAATCGAAGCTGCTCGAGCGCCTCTACGAAACGTTCGGCGCGATGCGGCTGGTCAAGAGCTTCGCGCGGGAGAAGCACGAGCTCGAGCGGTATGCCGGCGCCGGGGAAACCACGATGAAGGCGCGCATCGCCATCACGTGGCAGCAGTCGATGTTCTCGGTCGTGGTCAGCACGATCACCATTCTCGGCACCGCGCTCATCGTCGTCGTCGGCGGCAAGTTCGTCCTCGATCAGAAGCTGACCGTCGGCGACCTCTACGTCGTCATCAACTACATCGGGGCCGTCTACGGTCCGCTGTCGCAGATCGCGCACACGACAGGCCAGCTGCAGGGCGCGCTCGCGGGTGCCAAGCGCGTCCGGGCGATGTTCTCGCTCGCGCCGGAGACCGTCGATGCGCCGGACGCGATCGATGCGACCGGCATCCAGGGCCGGGTCGTCTTCAACGACGTCGGTTTCACGTACCCGACCGGCAACACGGTGCTGCACGACATCGACTTCAGCGCGAAGCCGGGAGAGATGGTTGCGCTGGTCGGACTGACGGGCGCAGGCAAGACCACGCTGGTCAGCCTCATTCCGCGTGTCTACAACGCCACGTCCGGCAGCGTGCAGATCGACGGCGTCGACGTGCGCAAATACAAAGTGCGGTCGCTGCGCGAGCGGATTGCGATCGTGCTGCAGGAGCCGGTCCTCTTCTCCGGCACCGTCG
>DASQHH010000293.1:0-3432 GCA_035632195.1 Vicinamibacterales bacterium | reverse complement strand
GCGCAGGACTCGGCCGCTCAGACGCTGGCCCCAAGGACCACTCGGTACCGCACGCGGCCGCCGATCTACACGCGCTCCTTCACAAGCTGGCCGTGAAGGCCCCGTTCATTCTCGTCGCGCGATCATACGGCAGCTTGATCGCCCGACTCTACACATCACTGTACCCGAACGAGGTCGCCGGCATCGTACTCGTGGACGGAACGCACGAACAGCAAGTCCAAAGGTTCGGCACCCTCGACAGCCAGTATCCGCGCGCCTTTCGCGTCTATTTCGACTCGATCCTCGCCACCATGCCCGACGGAGCCGCGGCGGCCGAGACGCGCGAGACCGTGAAGATCCAGGCCGAGGGGGAGATACCTGGCCTGAAACCGCTGCCGGACTTGCCGATGGCGATTCTCACGAGCATGAAGTCGGACGAATCGTCGCCGTACGTGAATGGCACCGCGCGAGGACACGAGGTCTGGCGGGCACTTCACGACGAATGGTTCCGCCGCTCGCGCGACGCGATTCACATCGAGACATCGCACAGCGGCCACGGCATTCAGGACGACGAACCGGCGCTCGTGGAAATGGCAATTCGATTCGTCCTCGACAGGGTGCGAGCCGAGTAGCCCGCACCCGCGTCGTCAGGGCACGATCGACGACGTTGCGATGCCGTTCTGCTTCAGAAGTGCACTGAACGCCGGCGCCTCCACCTCGACGATCCGCTTGTACTCGGCCGCGATCGCCGCAAGCTCCTGCTTGAAACCGGCGTTCACTTCGACTTGCTGCGCCGTCGGCCCAATATCGCCGCCGCTGCTGCCGCTTCCCGGCGTGCCGACCATTGGACCAATCATCCAGCTGATGCGCTCGTACAGCTGAACCGGTTTCCGGAATGCGTCCTCGCTCCGCCCGGTGTTACGAAGGTCGATCAGTCTGCTCTCGACTGCGCTCACCTTCGCGTCGAATGCTTTCGCCGCGTCGATCACGGCACGCTTCGACGCGTCGTTCGCCACCGAGGCCTCGGCGTCCTGCGCTTCCTTGCGCAGCCCTTCCATCCGATTCCCCATCTTCGCCGCCGAGTCGATCTCCGCGAGTACTTCGCGCACGAAGGCCACCTGAGCGCGTATCGTCTGTGGAGTGCCCGGCGAGTGCGGATCGGGCAGCACCGTGAGCTGTGTCGTCTTCTCGGCGGTGCCTGCTTTGACGTGAACCGTGTACGTGCCGGGCGGCACGATCGGCCCCGCGGGCGGGATGCGCGTGCCATATGCCGCGTAGTTCCGGCGGGCCGGTGCCCACGGCTCGTCGAGCGGCGGGACTTGCATCACGATCGTCGATCCGGACTCGTATCGGAGATCCCACCAGACGCGATTGAGACCCGAGTGCCCGGCTACGGTGAGCGTGCGAATCGCCGCGTTGGCCGGACCCGTGATCGACACTTTCACGTCCGGCGTCTCGGTCTTGAGCGAGAAATTGATGTCCGCCCCGTATTGAGCGTTCTCGCCGACCACGATCGGATCGACGTCTCCCTCGCGTCCGTCGTTCGTCTGCCGGAACCGGTACGCCGGGCGCGTCGCGAAGAGATGGAACTCCTCCGACTGCGCGGAATCCCACGTGCGCAACGGCGTCACGTCGTCGAGGATGTAGACGCCTCGGCCGTGCGTTCCAATCACCAGGTCGTTGAACGTCGACTGAACTTGCATCCAATAGATCGGCGCGGGTGGCAGGTCGTTGCGAACGTGGGTCCAATGCTCTCCATCGTCCCACGTGACATAGAGCGCGTTGTCCGTCCCTAGGTAGAGCATGCCGCGGCGAACCGGATCTTCGACGATGATGTGGCCGCTCGAGTTCACGCCCTTGGGCACGGCCGCCGAAATGAGCTTCCACGACGTGCCGTAGTCGGAGGTCTTGTAGACCCGCGCGTCGTAATCGGCTTGATGCTGCAGGTTGACGACCACGTAGGCCGTCGCCGCGTCGAAGCGCGACGGGGCCACGCTCCACACGGTGCCCCACGGCGGCAGATTCGGAATGTTCTTCGTCACGTTGGTCCAGTGCAGGCCGCCATCCTGCGTGATGTTCACCTGGCCGTCGTCACTTCCCGTCCAGATCACGCCCGCCTTCGCCGGCGACTCGGCGATGGCGTACAGCGTGCCGCCGTCGAACGTCGTGAGGTTGTCGGCCGAGATGCCGCCAGAATTCTGCTGGTGCGACTTGGTGTTCGTCGTGAGGTCGGGGCTGATCGGTTTCCAGCTCTGGCCTCCATCGGTCGTCATGAACACGACCTGTGAACCGGCGTAGACGCGGTTGTGGTCGTGCGGTGAGATGGCGAGCGGCGTGATCCAGTCCCAGCGATATTTCATGTCGCCGGGCGCCCACCCGTAGCTCGTGATCGGCCACGCGCTCACGTCACGCGCCATCCCGTTCTTGTAGTCCATGCGGACGATGCGCCCGTTGTCGCAGCCGGACCACACGACGTCCGGGTTCGTCGGATCGGGGACGGCGAACGCGTCCTCGCAGCCGCCGGTGTTCTGCCAGTTGCTGAGCGGAACTCCGCCGCGACCGCCGCCCGTACGCGACGGTCCGCGGAACGACGACTTGTCCTGGATATTGCCCATCACGTTGTACGGGATCGCATTGTCGGCGAGCACGTGATAGACCTGCGAGATCGGGAGCAGGAAGTGCTTGTAGCTCGCCGCGCGGTTGTCGCTGATGGCGACGCCGGCATCGTTCGCAACGAGCACGCGGTTGGCGTTCGTCGGGTCGATCCACACGTCGTGGTTGTCGCCGCCGGGCGCCGAGATCACCGGTCCCGCCGGTGCTCCGCCGCCGGCTCCGCGCCCGCGCCCGCCTCCGCCACCACCCCCCGCTTGGAATACCGTCGTGCCACCGTCGCGCGACATCGTGAACGCCACCGACGGGAAGTAGAGCAAATTCTCATCGTCGGGCGACACTCCCACGCGAGTGTAGTAGGGAGAGCGCTCGCCGGGCAGATGCGACTGATTGACGAGCTGCCACGTCTCGCCCCGATCGCTGGACCGATAGAGCCCCGGCGCCGGCGCGTCCTGCACCAGCGCATACACGCGATTTGGATTGCTCGGTGCGATGGCGACCGCGATCTTGCCGAGTGCGTGGTCGGCGGCGGGGAGACCGTGGCCCGACAGCCGCGTCCAGTTCGCGCCGCCGTCGTGCGTGACATAGATGCCGCTCCCGAGCCCGCCGCTGTGCAGGTCCCAACGGTGGATGTCTAGCTGCCACGCGCCGGCGAACAGTGTCTTCGAGTCGTTTGGGTCCATCGCCAAATCGGAGCAGCCGGTGCTGTCGTTGACCGCGAGCACTTGCGTCCAATTGGCGCCGCCGTCGGTCGTGTGGAAGACCCCACGCTCCCGCTGGGGCCGCAACGCTTGGCCGATCGCGCACACGTAGACGGAGTTGGCGTCGCGCGGGTCGATGACG